>NZ_WBKS01000019.1:0-65861 GCF_008868145.1 Micromonospora sp. AMSO1212t | reverse complement strand
AGTGCCGCCAACTTCATGATCGACGGGGACAAGGGGGGCGGGGCGGGGGGTCAGGCCAGCTCTACCAGTTCCAGCAGGTCGTCGGACCAGGCGTCCTCGTCACCGTCGGGCAGCAGGATGGCGCGGTCCGGCTTGAGCGCGGAGACCGCGCCCGGGTCGTGCGTGACCAGCACGATCGCGCCCGGGTAGCGGGCGATCGCGTCCAGCACCTGCTCGCGGCTGACCGGGTCGAGGTTGTTCGTCGGCTCGTCCAGCAGCAGCACGTTGGCGCCGGAACACACCAGCGTGGCCAGCGCCAGCCGGGTCTTCTCGCCGCCGGAGAGCACACCGGCCGGCTTGTCCACGTCCTCGCCGGAGAACAGGAACGCGCCGAGGATCTTGCGCAGGTCGGTGTCGGTCTGGTCGGACGCGGCGCTGCGCATGTGCTCCAGGATCGTCCGGTCCACGTCGAGCGTCTCGTGCTCCTGGGCGTAGTAGCCCAGCCGCAGCCCGTGCCCGGGGTGCACCTCGCCGGTGTCCGGCTCCAGCAGCCCGCCGAGCATCCGCAGCAGCGTGGTCTTGCCGGCGCCGTTGAGGCCGAGGATGGCCACCCGGGAACCCCGGTCCACCGCCACGCTGACGTCGGTGAAGATCTCCAGCGACCCGTACGACTTGGACAGGCCGGTCGCGGTCAGCGGCGTCTTGCCGCACGGCGCGGGGTTCGGGAACCGTACCTTCGCGACCCTGTCCGCGACGCGGACCTCGTCGAGGCCGGAGAGCAGGCGCTCGGCGCGCCGGGCCATGTTCTGGGCGGCGACGGTCTTGGTGGCCTTGGCCCGCATCTTGTCCGCCTGCGCCATCAGCGCGCCGGCCTTCTTCTCGGCGTTGGCCCGCTCCCGGCGGCGGCGCCGCTCGTCGGTCTCCCGCGCCTCCAGGTACGCCTTCCACCCCAGGTTGTACGTGTCGACCACGGACCGGGTGGCGTCCAGGAACCAGACCTTGTTGACCACGGCCTCCAGCAGCGAGGCGTCGTGGGAGATCACGATCAGGCCGCCCTTGTGGTTGGCGAGGAAGCCGCGCAGCCAGGTGATCGAGTCGGCGTCGAGGTGGTTCGTGGGCTCGTCGAGCAGCAGGATGCCGCCGCCGTTCTCGCCGGCGTCGCGGAACAGGATCCGGGCCAGCTCGATGCGGCGGCGCTGACCGCCGGAGAGCGTGCCGATGGTCTGCGCCAGGGCGCGGTCGGGCAGGCCGAGGTTGGCGCAGATCCGGGCCGCCTCGGCCTCGGCCGCGTAGCCGCCGAGCGAGGCGAACTGGTCCTCCAGCGCGCCGTAGCGGCGGACCAGCCGCTCGTCGTCGGCGCCCTCGGCGAGCTTGTCCTCCAACTCCTTCATCTGCGCCATGAGCACGTCCAGGCCGCGGGCGGAGAGCACCCGGTCCCGGCCGGTGACGTCCAGGTCACCGGTGCGCGGGTCCTGCGGCAGGTAGCCGATGGCGCTGCGCCGGTCGATCTGGCCGCCGTACGGCTGACCCTCCCCGGCGAGCACCTTGAGTGTGGTGGTCTTGCCGGCGCCGTTACGGCCGACCAGGCCGATCCGGTCCCCCGGCTGCACCCGCAGGGTGGTGTCGGACAGCAGGATCCGGGAACCGGCACGCAGTTCCAGGCCGGTGGCAGTGATCATCTCGGAGTACTCGCTCTCGGGTCCGGAAAGGCTGATTCAGGGCACGCGAAAGCGCCGGCGGGTGGTGATTTCCCGTCGGCGCGGGGCCGTTCAGCCTTCGCAGCGCAGCACGGGAACAAGTGTACCGGGCTCCGCCGACCCCTTCCGCCGGATTACCGTGCAAGATCATCGGGTACGGAAACCGCCGTCCGGACCCGGTCCGGTACCGCAACCACCACATACGGACACATCGGTGATCGGGGTCAACATGGAGCTGAACGAGAACGCGCGGGTCGACACCAGCCAGGTGGACGACCGGCGAGGGTCCGGCGGAGGCGGCGGGATGGGCATTCCGATCCCGATCGGCGGCGGCCGCGGCGGGATCGTGGGCATCATCATCGCCGTGCTCGTCGCCCTGGTGGGCGGCGGGTTCGGCCTCAACGCCGCCACCAACGGCGGCGGTTCCGAGCAGGGCGACAACACGTCGCTGGAGCAGAAGTGCTCGGCGGAGGACGGGCTGAAGCAGCTCGACTGCCGCAACGCGCTCTACGTCAACTCGATCCAGGCGTACTGGCGTACCGCCATGCCGGAGGCGTTCGGCGAGCAGTACCGACCGTCGAAGACGGTGTTCTTCAGCCAGAACGTGAGCACCGCCTGCGGCGCGGCCGACTCGGGCGTGGGCCCGTTCTACTGCCCGGCCGACGACCTGGTCTACATCGACCTCAGCTTCTACAAGCTGCTCGCCGACCAGCTCGGCGCCGAGGGCGAGTTCGCCCAGCCGTACGTGCTGGCCCACGAGTACGGCCACCACGTGCAGGACCTGCTCGGCACCGAGGCGCAGATGCGCCGTCAGCAGCAGCGCGACCCGCAGAGCGCCAACGCGCTCTCGGTCAAGCTGGAGCTCCAGGCCGACTGCTACGCCGGGGCCTGGGCGAAGAACGCCACCGGCACGGCCGACGACAAGGGCCAGAAGATCTTCAAGAGCATCACCGAGCAGGACATCTCGCAGGCCATCGACACCGCCGAGAAGATCGGCGACGACGCGATCCAGCAGCGGTCCGGCCGGCCGGTGAACCCGGACGAGTTCACCCACGGCAGCTCGGAGCAGCGCAAGCAGTGGTTCACCAAGGGCTTCACCACCGGCGACCCGAAGTCCTGCGACACCTTCGGTTCGGGGGCCTGAGCCGCTCCGCGCATCGGCCCGCACCGCTGACCTCGTCAGCGATGCGGGCCGATGTCGTTCGTCAGGCCGGTCAGGCCGGCAGGGTCACCTGACCCGGGGTGGACCGGTTGGCTGTCGTCCCGTCGCCCAGCTGACCACCGCTGTTGTCACCCCAGCACCACAGGCCGCCGTCGGTACGGATCCCGCAGCCGTGGTCGGTGACCGCGAGGCCGCCGGTCCAGGTGGTGGCGGTGCCGGCCTGAGCGGGCGCGGACCGGTGGGTGGTGCTGCCGTCGCCCACCTGCCCGGCCGAGTTCTTCCCCCAGCACCACAGGCTGCCGTCGGTACGCGACGCGCAGGACGTGTCGCTGCTCGCGGCGATCCGGCTCCAGGTGGTGACGGCGCCGATCTGCACCGGCGCGGTCCGGTACGTGCCGCTCACGCCGAGCTGCCCGTATCCGTTCTCGCCCCAGCACCACAGCGTGCCGGACCGGACCCCGCAGGTGTGCGCGTATCCGGCCGCGACGCCCGTCCACCCGGTCGCGGTACCGACCTGCGCGGGCGCCGTCTGGGGAGCCAGGTTGCCCAGTCCGAGCTGGCCGTCCGAGCTGGACCCCCAGCACCAGAGCGTGCCGCCGGTCCGGATACCGCAGGTGTGCCCGTAGCCGGTCGAGACGCTCACCCAGTCGGTGGCCGTGCCGACCTGCAGCGGGGTGTTCGCGACGTACGGCGAGACGCCGACGCCCAGCTGGGTGGTCCGGTTGAATCCCCAGCACCAGAGCGTGCCGTCGGTGCGTATCGCGCAGGTGTGCTGAGGGCCGGCGTCGACCCGGGCCCAGGTGGTCGCGGTGCCGACCTGCACCGGGGTGCTGCGGCTGGTGGTGGTCCCGTCGCCGAGCTGACCCCGGAAGTTCGAGCCCCAGCACCACAGCGTCCCGTCCGTGCGGACCGCGCAGGTGTGCCCGGAGCCGGCGTCGACGTTCGTCCAGGTGGCGGTGCCGACCTGCGCCGGGGCGCTGCGGTTCGTGGTGGTCCCGTCGCCGAGCTGACCGCCGTAGTTCGAGCCCCAGCACCACAGTCCCCCGTCGGTGCTGATCGCGCAGGTGTGCGCGCCGCCCGCGGTGACGCTGGCGAGGGTGGGCGCGGCGAGCGCGGCGCGCTCGACCGGGCCGGGGGCCGCGTTCGCCGTGCCGGCCGTCAGTGTCGCGGTGAGCACGAAGGTTCCGGCGCTCATTGCCGCCGCTACGACGAGGAGTCTCGTCGCACGGCGCCACCGGGCTCGCAGGCGACCGTCCTGATATCCGCTCATGAAGTTGTTCTCTCCCAACGATGTCGGCGCGTGATGGCGGAGGCGAAGCGGGCCCTGCGGGTCGCCCGGAGACCCGCCGCTTCGTGAAACCGACCTTATGCATCGAGTCGATTCGATGCATCATCGAGGAGCGGGATTGAGCCGTCTTGAGGTGATCTTTCCTGTTCAGCGGACCAGGATGTGGACCGCCCGGGCGGCGGCGACGGCGGCCACCAGCACCGCGTGCCGGGGCTCCGGCACGTCGAGCAGGCGCGGCGCGCGCAGCGCCGCGAGCGGGGCCAGCCGCCGGTCGGCCAGCACCGTGTCCACCGCGCGCCGGTCGCCGCCGCACACCAGCGCCGCCAGCGTGCCCGCCTCCGGCAACAGCAGGCGTACGGCCAGCTCGGCCGCGTCACCCAGCGCGGCCTTCGCCTGGTTGTCGCGCCGCCGCGCGAACCGCTGCTGGGACCAGCCGCCCGCCGCGGTACGCCCCTGCACGTACCGGGTGTCCACCTTGGAGACCACCAGGCCGGTGCCGTCGGCGACGCCGACCGCGACCGCGCCCTTGCGGGCCAGGAGCAGACCGAGCCGGCGGGCCGCGCCGGCGGCGGCGACGAATCCGGGTACGTCGGCCGACGCGGTCACGCCGGGCGGGGTGTGCAGCTCGGCGGTGGCGCCGTCCGGGGCGGTGAGCAGCAGTCCGTACTCGTGGACGGTCGTGGTCGGCGGGCCGTGCCGGCCGGTGAAGCCCTCGACCCAGCGGGTCACGCGGCCGGGGTCGACCTCGACCCACCGGCCGCCCCCGGCGGCGGGTCGGCTGCTCATGCCACAGACCCTACCCAGCGGCACGAACGGCCCGGCGGGTCCCTCATGCGCCGTCTTCGGAATACGGGATCAGTCATACGCTCGCAAAATGGAGGTACTTGACTGGTCAAATGTCCACTGATAATGTCGCTTGTCAATCAGCAATTATCTCGGAAGGGTGCCCCGTGCTGCTGAAATCCGTGACGCTCGCCGCAACACTGGCAGGCTTGCTCGCCACTGCCGCTCCCGCCTCGGCTTCGCCGGAAAGCTCCGACGAGGCATGGCCACCCGGCAACTGCCAGCCCGGAACGTTCTGCGTCTGGCCCAACTGGGCCTTCCCCGCGCCCGCCCCCGTCGAGACGCCATCCCTGGTGACCAGCGCTGAGTGGTCCGGCAGCGTCCCGGCGCTGACCTACTACAACTACACTTCCCGAAACGTCGACATGGAATTCGTCTACACCTGGCCCGACGGGTCGACGACCACACGCACCACCTGTGTGCCCCGGGGCGGAAACATCTTCTACGTGCCGATGGCCGTTACGAAACTGAATTGGCACCAGGGCGCCTGTCCGGCCTGAGTCGAACCCGACCCGTTCGCGAAGAAACATTCGGCGGCGATTCCGAAAAAGCGGTGGAGAAAACGAGACGCGGGAGGACACCTGTCTCGGTGCCCTCCCGCGTCGACCGCGTGGATCAGTGAACGGTGAGGTTGCCACCCTTCAGCTTGACCTCGGCGGTCGCGCCGCCCGTCCAGTCGGACGACAGGAGCAGGGAGCCGCCCCGCCACAGGGTCACCCCGACGGTGTCGTTCCTGCCGGGGGCGCCCCGGTCGGTCACCGTCACGGCCAGGGTCAGGCCGGAGGCCACCAGCTTGCCCTTGTTGTCGTACAGGGCGGCCTGGTAGCGCACCTGGGCGACCTTGCCCGCCGAGGTGATGCCGAGCGCGTCGACGGTGCCTGCCTTGATCGTGTACGACTTCCCGCCGGAGCGGAACTCGACCTCGGCCTTGCCCGTGGCGGGCTTGTTCGCCTTGCCCGGCTTCGCGTTCAGCTCCACCTCGACGGTGGAGTTCACGTCGGCCGGGTAGGTCCCCGCCGAGCGGGTGGCGGTGAACTCGCCGCCGCCGGTGAGGAACCCGCCGTCGGAGACGGCGACAGTCACCTGGGTGGTGGTGCTGCCCGTGTAGTTGCCGCCCACGGTCGCGGTGACCGTGTGCGTGCCCGTCGGCAGGGTGGCCGTGCACGCCGCGGACGCGGTGGTGGTGGCCGTGCCGAGCAGGTCGAGCACACCGGTGCAGAGCGTCACGCCACCCTTGGTGAAGGTGACGGTGGCGGTACGGACGTCACCGGCTGTGGTGTCCGTCGCCCCGGGCAGCACCGAGCTGTCCCGGACCACGGCGCGCAGCAGAGCCTGGCCGGACGCGCCGCCGGTCGCGGTGTTGACGAGCGTGTCACCGGCCCAGCTGACGGCCGCGTCCTCGGCGGCGACGGTGACTGTGAACGACGTGCTGCCGGTCAGCCCGGAGCCGTCGGACACGGTCACGGTGACCGGGTAGTCACCCGGGGCCGCCGTGGTGGTGCCGGCGACCGTCCAGGTGCGCGACCCGGGCCGGGCGTCCGTCGCCGAGGTGCTCTCGACGGCCAGGGACAGGCCGGCGGGCAGCCCGGTGGCCGCAGCGGTCAGGTCCGCGCCGGCGGTGTCGCCGTCGGTCGCGGTGACCGTCACGGCCGGCGAGAGCGCGTCGCTGTACTGCACCCGTACGCCGCCGTCCGGGGCGGTGGTGGTGACGACCGGGGCGGACCGGATGGTGAAGTCGGCGTCGTTGACGTCGAAGAAGACGTTGCCGACCGCCTCGATCTTGATCCGGGCCTTCTCGGTCGCCACGTTCGGCAGCGTCACCGTCGCGGTGCCGGTGTTCGCGGTCTGCTCGGCCAGCACGTACGGGAAGGTCTGCCCGCCGTCGGCGGACAGCGAGATCTTCACCTGGGCGGCGTTCACCGGCGCCACGTCGGTGCCGGCGACGTCCCACGTCACGGTCTGGGTCGAGCCGCCGTCCAGGACGGCCGCGGTGTCCTGCGAGGTCACCAGGAACGGACCGGCGTCCGGCGCCAGCACCACGGCGACGTCGGCGCTGCCGATGCCGCCGCCACCCAGCCGCCCGTCCCGGGCGGTGAGCTTGAAGTGCAGCGTCCGGTCACCGGCCATGCCGACCCAGTCGCGGGTGGGCAGGAACTCCGAGTAGCAGTCGACCAGCTCGGCGGGCACGTTCGAGGCGCCACCGGTGGCCGGCGGCGCAGGCGGGGCCGGGCAGGTGCCGGTGGCGGCGTTGGTGTTGCCCGCCAGGATCTGCGCCATGTCCGGGAAGACCCGGGTCGAGTCGGTGGTGACCGAGTTCAGACCCGGCGAGTGGTACTTCAGCGTGTCGGTCGGCGACACGATCGCCGCCTCGCCGAACACCCGGAACAGCGGACCGTTGACCTTCGTGTTGTTCGTCAGCGCGGTGCCGGTCGTGGCGCCCCTGTCGTTCTGCTCCCACAGGTACGTGACCGTGTCGCCGTCGGCGTCGGTGGCGCTGCCGGTCAGCGCGAACGGCGTACGCACCGGAATGGTGACGGCCTCCGGGACGGTGACCACCGGGGCGTGGTTGGTGGTCTCCTCGACCAGCCAGCCGCCGTTGTCGATGGCGCCGCCCTTGGCCGTCTCGCCGACGAAACCGGAGGCGCCGGAGACGCCGGTAAGCTCCAGCGACGCCACGTTGGTGGTGGCCAGCGTGCCGCCGAAGGTCACCTGGAAGCCGTTGTCGTTGAGCGTGCCGCTGCCGCCGAAGGCGGCCACGGTGACCGTCGCGCCGGCCGGCCAGCCGGCGATGCCCTCGATGGCGGCCTTGATACCGGCGGTGGTGTAGTTGACGCCCCGCACGATCGGCGCCGAGTCGTTGCCCGCGTAGCTGATGGTGAACGAGTCACCGTCGGCGTCGAACCCGTACAGCGAGACGTTCTGCACCTCGTTGATCGCCGGACGGTTCGAGGTGACGTAGTTGGTGATCTCGGTGTAGCTGCGGTGCGACCAGTACGGGTCGCTGTGCGGCTGGAGGTTGTCCTGCTGGCAGATGCCCGCGTACGCCATGATCGACGAACCGCTGCCCGGCTCGTACGAGTTGGCCGCGCTGCGGTTGCCGCCCGAGCAGTTGTACTGGGTGCCGTTGAAGGTGTGGTTGCCGGCGAACTGGTGACCCATCTCGTGCGAGACGTAGTCGACCGCGTAGAAGTCGCCGACCGGCGTCGGCAGGCCGGTGCAGCCCTGCGCCTTGCCGTTGCCGCCGATCACGCCGAGGCTCGCCACGCCGCCGCCGTTGACGCCCAGGCCGACGTGGCCCACGTCGTAGTTGCTCGCGCCGACCAGCTGGCCGAGCACGATCCGGTTACGGCTGAGCGTGCCGCTGCCGCAGGAGGTGAGCTGCGCCGGCGTGAAGCACGCCGCCGCGCCGCACGGGCCGTTCGGCTCGGTGGCCAGGGCCGGCGTGTTCAGGTTGGTCTTGTCGGTGTCGTTGATCAGCACGAGCCGGATCGCGGTCTCGTCCTCGTAGATCTGGGTGACCCGGTTCATCAGCGTCACCTTGGCGGCGGTGACGTTCTCCGCGCCGAAGTAGGTGGCGTACGACGGGTCGGTCACCAGCGCCACCCGGTAGGTGCGCAGCTTCACCAGCGGCCCGGCCGGGACCTCCGCCTCGGCGATCTCCTCGGCCAGGGCGTGCGCCTCCTGCGTGACGTCCTCACGCTCGACGAACTCACCCTCGGGGTGCTCCAGGTCACGGGCGAAGTAGCTCGCGTAGAGGCTCTGGTCGCGCTGGTAGTACGGGTCGATGTACCAGTTGCCCTCGGCCGAACGGACCGAGGCGTGGAACCCGAGCGGGGTGAGGTCCGCGCGGATGGTCGCGGTCGGGTCGTCCAGGCCCTTGCCGGCGTACGTGGTGATCTCCGGATGCCTGGCGGCCAGGCCGGCCTCCATGACCGGCGAGTCGACCAGCTCGAAGCGCTGGAACGTGCCGTCCGGAGCGGGCAGCGACACCACCTGCTTCGGTACGCGGGCCACCGCCACGCGCTTCTCGGCCGGCGCGTTGTCCAACAGGCCCTTCATGGTGCCGCGGTCCAGCTTGTACGCGGCCAGCCGCTTGGCCTTGACGGCGGCCTTGCGGCCCGCCTTGGTGGTCGCCGGCTTGCCGTCCACCTTCTGCCACGGTCCGTGGACAGCGGGTGCGGCGGAGACGGGCGCGGGCGCCGCGAGAACGGGAAGCGTCGCCGCGGCCAGCGCGGCGACGAGGAGGGCAGCGGTCCGTCCGCGCCGCGGCAGGCCGGCGGGTTGCCGGTCGCGCGGCGGACGCCCCAGGGTGATCCTCAAGTCTTCTCCCTGTGCGGTCGGGTGTGGACCGACGCACGACCGGCGGAGATGACCGGACGTACGTGAACGGTCCACGGATTGTTCCGTGACCCTAGGACCACTCGCGACT
This sequence comes from Micromonospora sp. AMSO1212t, assembly GCF_008868145.1. NCBI lineage: Bacteria > Bacillati > Actinomycetota > Actinomycetes > Micromonosporales > Micromonosporaceae > Micromonospora > Micromonospora sp. AMSO1212t. The sequence continues at coordinate 56,463 of NZ_WBKS01000019.1, read as the reverse complement.
CCGGACATCAACCGGAAAGGTGATGCGGTTCTACCTGGACGGTGATCTACTCCGTCCCGGCCTGCGGGATCCGCGCTTCGCAAGGGCGCGCCGACCGGCCTGACGGCCGAGGGCACCTGTGGTCGCACGCGGGACCGGAATGGATCTTTCCGCCGACCGGAGCTGCCGTTTCGGCCGATCCCCCGGTAACGGATCATGAACGGCCCGGCAATCGGGCTGACACAAACGTGGCCACCCTCTTCGGTCAGACACCGAGCACTGTGGCGACCGCGAGGGCCGCGATGATGACGCTGGACAGCAGCGCGGTGACCCGCCGCCCACGGGGACCGGTGAGGGCCCGGCCGATCAGCGTGCCACCCCCCGCGATCAGCAACTGCCAGCTGGCCGAGGCGACGAACACCCCGACGGTGAAGGCGGCAGCGCCCGACGGGCCGGAGCCGAGCACGTCACCCCGGCCGAGGACGAGCGCCACGAAGTAGACCACAGTGGCCGGGTTGAGCAGGGTCAGGGCGAGAACCGCGGCGAACGCCCGCACCGGCGTGTCCAGGCCGCCCCGCGCGCTCGGCTGTTGCGTCGTGGGTGGTGGGCGCAGCGCGCGCCAGGCGGTGAGGCCGGCGAGGGCCAGCAGCACCCCCGCGGCGAGCAGCCGCAGCGGACCCGCGAACGGCGCGAGCCCGCTCGCCACCGCGGCGCCACCGAGCGCCGCCACTGCCGCGTAGAGACCGTCGGCGGTGGCTACGCCGAGCGCCGCCGCCGACCCGACCCGGAACGAGGTACGCGCGCTGAGCCCGAGGATGAGGATCGCGATCGCGCCGACCGGGATGGCGACGCCGTAGCCGGCGACCAGGCCGGCGAGGAACGCCCCGGTCACGACGACGGGTGGTGGGGCGAGGCGGCCGGCGGCAGGGTGCGCTGTCGGCGTGCGGCCATGGCCGCACGGACAGAAACCTGCTTCGGGTACGCCTCGATCACGCCCTCATCCTGCACTTGCGGCCCTGGAGACAGTCGGAATGTCCGGTCCGCCCGGGCAGGATGTGCAAGATCGCGGGGAGGGGTGTGCGGGTGGTCAGAACGGTGCAGCCCTGTCAGGTCCGGCTCCGGTCGGGGTGGAGATCTTGGCGAGTGGGCGCGGGCTCTCGGCAACTGGGACGCGGTCCTGAAGGTGGGACGGCGGGCCTGGCGAGACGGCGGAACGAAGTAGTGCCGAGGGATTCAGAAACGGAGACGGGCCGGGAGGCGAGGGCGGGAGCGGGAAAGCAGTGCGGGCGCGGCACCCCTTGGTAGGGGTGCCGCGCCCGCAGCGTGACCGGCGAACGGTCAGACGTTGAAGCCGAGCGAGCGGAGCTGATCGCGCCCCTCGTCGGTGATCTTGTCGGGGCCCCACGGCGGCAGCCACACCCAGTTGATCCGGATGTCGTTGACGAGGCCACCGCCGGGACCGGTGGTCAGCGCCTGCCGGGCCTGGTCCTCGATCACGTCGGTCAGCGGGCAGGCCGCCGAGGTCAGCGTCATGTCCAGGGTGGCGACGTTCTCGTCGTCGACGTGGACGCCGTACACCAGGCCCAGGTCGACCACGTTGATGCCCAGCTCCGGGTCGACGACGTCCTTCATCGCCTCCTCGATGTCACCGATCGCGGCCTTGCCGCCGGCCGGCGCCGCACCCGCGGCCGCACCGTCAGCAACAGCCCCGTTGACGGCCGTGCCGTCCGTTGCCACCGCGCCGGCCTCGGGGGTCATGTTCTCGTCGCTCATGCCTTCACCTCCGGGCTCACGCCCACCCCGGCGCGTGCCGCGGCGTCCTTGAACGCCATCCACGACAACAGCGCGCACTTGACCCGGGCCGGAAAGCGCGCGACACCCGCGAACGCCACCCCGTCTCCGAGCACGTCTTCGTCCGGCGTGACCTGGCCCCGTCCGGACATCAACTCCACGAACGCCTCGTGCACCACAGCGGCGTCGCTCGCGGCCCTGCCGCGCAGCAGCTCGTGCAGGATGCTCGCCGACGCCTGGCTGATCGAGCAGCCCATCCCGTCGTACGAGATGTCGGTGAACACGCTGCCGTCGGTCGCCACCCGTACGGTGATCTCGTCGCCGCAGGTCGGGTTGACGTGGTGCGCCTCGCCGACCCGGGCGGCCGGGTCCGCCGCGTCCCGCAGGCCGCGGCCGTGCGGGTGCTTGTAGTGGTCCAGGATGATCTCCTGATAAAGAGAATCAAGTTGCATCAGGCTGAGCTCCTGTCGACTCGCGGACTCCTGCGTCGCCGCTCACTCGAACACCTTCCGCACCTGCTCCAGACCCGCCACCAGGGCGTCGATCTCCGCGGTGGTGTTGTACAGGTAGAACGACGCCCGCGTCGTGGCCGGCACCCCGAACCGGGTGCACACCGGCCGGGCGCAGTGGTGGCCCACCCGCACCTGCACGCCGAGCGAGTCCAGCACCTGCCCGACGTCGTGCGGGTGCACGTCACCGAGCGCGAAGGAAATCGTCCCGCCCCGGCCGACCGGCACCGTCGGACCGAAGATCCGCAGGCCGGGCACTGTGGCGAGGGCATCCAGCGCGTACGCCGTCAGCTCCTTCTCGTGCCACTGGATGGCCGGCATGCCGATCGCGGTGAGGTAGTCCACCGCCGCGCCGAGCGCCACCGCCTCGGCGATCGGCGGGGTGCCCGCCTCGAACCGGGCCGGCGGCGCGGCGAACGTCGAGCCCGCCATCGTGACCGTCTCGATCATCGAGCCGCCACCCATCACCGGGGGCATCGCGGCGAGCAGCTCGCCCCGGCCCCAGAGCACACCGATGCCGGTCGGCCCGCACATCTTGTGCCCGGTGAAGACGATGAAGTCGGCGTCGTAGTCGACCACGTCCATGGGCAGGTGCGGCACCGACTGCGAGCAGTCGAGCAGCAGCAGCGCGCCGACCTCGCGCACCCGCGCGGTGATCCGCGAGGTGGCGTTGACGGTGCCGAGGATGTTCGACATGTGCACCAGCGAGACGATCTTCGTCCGCTCGGTGACCAGGTCGTCCAGGCCGGACTCGTCGAGCCGGCCCTGGTCGGTGACCGGGAACCAGCGCAGGGTCGCGCCGGTACGCTCCGCCAGCAGCTGCCACGGGACGATGTTCGAGTGGTGCTCCATCTCGGAGATCACGATCTCGTCACCGGGGCCCAGCCGGAACCGCGGGTCGCCGTCCGGGCGCAGCGAGGCGTTGGAGAACGCGTACGCCACGAGGTTGATCGCCTCGGTGGAGTTCTTGGTGAACACCACCTCGTCCACGCTCGGCGCGTTGATGAACGCGGCGATCTTCGCCCGCGCGCCCTCGTACGCCTCGGTCGCCTCGGTGCCCAGCGTGTGCACCGAGCGCGACACGTTGGCGTTGTGCATCGCGTAGTGCTCGGTGAGCACGTCGAGCACCTGCCGCGGCTTGTGCGAGGTGTTGGCGCTGTCCAGGTAGACCAGCGGGTGGCCGTTGACCTCCCGGTCGAGGATCGGGAAGTCGGCCCGCACCTTCGCCACGTCGAACCGGGGCACGTCGTCGTACTGCGGCATGCCCGCCGGGATGGCCATCGAGGTCATGTCGAGTCTCAGGCCCGCGCCGCGCCGGCTCCGGCGACGTACCGCTCGTAGCCCTCTTCCTCGAGCTTGTCGGCCAGTTCGCGGCCGCCCTGCTCGACGATCCGGCCGGCCACGAAGACGTGCACGAAGTCGGGCTTGATGTAGCGCAGGATGCGGGTGTAGTGGGTGATCAGCAGCAGACCGGTGTCACCGGTGTCGCGCACCCGGTTCACGCCCTCGCTGACCACGCGCAGCGCGTCCACGTCCAGGCCGGAGTCGGTCTCGTCGAGGATCGCGATCTTCGGCTTGATCAGCTCCAGCTGCACGATCTCGTGCCGCTTCTTCTCGCCGCCGGAGAAGCCCTCGTTGACGTTGCGCTGGGCGAACGCCGGGTCCATCTGGAGCTTCTCCATGGCGCCGCGCAGCTCGCCGGCCCAGGTGCGCAGCTTCGGCGCCTCGCCGTCGATGGCGGTCTTGGCGGTACGCAGGAAGTTGGCCACCGACACGCCGGGGACCTCGACCGGGTACTGCATGGCCAGGAAGAGGCCGGCGCGGGCGCGCTCGTCGACGGACATGGACAGCACGTCCTCGCCGTCGAGGGTCACCTCGCCGCCGGTGATCTCGTACTTCGGGTGACCGGCGATCGAGTAGGCCAGCGTGGACTTGCCGGAGCCGTTCGGGCCCATGATGGCGTGCGTCTCGCCGGAGCGCACGGTCAGGTCGACCCCGTGCAGGATCGGCTTGAGCTCACCCTCGGGCAGCTTGACCGACACCTTCAGGTCGCGGATCTCCAGGGTGCTCATCAGCGGGTCACTCCATTGCTCGGCAGCGGACGGCCGTCGCCGTCCACGGAAAGGTAGATGTCGCCGTCACGGACTTCGACGGAATAGACGGGTACGGGTTCGGTGGCGGGCAGCCCGGTGGGCGCACCGGTACGCAGGTCGAAACGGGATCCGTGCAGCCAGCATTCCAGCGTGCAGCCCTCGACCTCGCCCTCGGACAGCGCCACGGCCGCGTGCGAGCACTCGTCGTGCACCGCGTAGAACACGTCGTCCTCGCCGTGCACGATCGCGACCTGCACGCCGTCCACGTCGGCGCTGATCGCGGTGCCCTTCGGCACGTCCTCGGTGGAGCAGATCTTGAGCATCAGGCGCCTGCCTTCGCCAGCCGGGCCTCGATGGCGTCGCCCAGGCGTTCGCGCAGGTCCTCGACCGGGATCTTGTTGATCAGCTCGGCGAAGAAGCCGCGCACCACCAGGCGCCGCGCCTCGGCCTCCGGGATGCCCCGGGCCATCAGGTAGAACAGCTGCTCGTCGTCGAACCGGCCGGTCGCGCTGGCGTGCCCGGCGCCGGCGATCTCGCCGGTCTCGATCTCCAGGTTGGGCACGGAGTCGGCCCGGGCGCCGTCGGTGAGCAGCAGGTTCCGGTTGATCTCGTACGTGTCGGTGCCCGTCGCCTCGGCGCGGATCAGCACGTCGCCGACCCAGACCGTGTGCGCGTCGTCGCCCTGCAGCGCGCCCCGGTAGCCGACGTTGCTGCGGCAGTCCGGCACGGTGTGGTCGACCAGCTGCCGGTGCTCCAGGTGCTGGCCGGAGTCGGCGAAGTAGACGCCGTACAGCTCGGCCTCGCCGCCGCGCTGGGTGTACTCCACCGACGTGTACTGCCGGACCAGGTCGCCGCCGAGGCTGACCTGCACGTGCACGATCCGGGCGTCGCGCCCCAGCCGCACCTTGAGGTGCTGCGCCTGCACCGCGTCGTCGGCCCAGTCGGCGACCGTGACCAGCGTCAGCTTCGCGCCGTCGCCCACCGACACCTCGACGTTGTCGGCCAGCGTGGCCGAGCCGACGTGCTCGATCACCACGGTCGCCTCGGCGAACCGCTCCACGTCGACGAACGTGTGGCCGAACGCGAGCGTGTCGGCGTTCTCGCCGACCACACGCAGGCGCACCGGCCGGTCCACCACCGCGTCGCGGGCGACCCGCACCAGCAGCGCGCCGTCGGCCCCGCCGTACGCGAGCGCGCTGACCCGGTCGAACGGGGTGAGCACACTGCCCACCCGGGGGTCGTCCCGGCCGATCCGGTCGACGGTGACGCCCTCGGGCAGGTCACCGTACTCGTGCCGGACGGCGCCGGTCGCGCCCTGCGCCGACGAGGCCAGGCCGCGCAGGCGCTTGAGCGGGGTGAAGCGCCACTCCTCCTCCAGGCCGGTCAGGGCCGGGAAGTCGGCGACGTCGTACGAGCGGAGCGCCTGCGACTTGGTCGTGGGCGGTGCGGAAGCCTGGGTAGTCATCTCTTCCTTGGTCTGTTCTACGACGAGGTGTCAGGTGAGGCGGAGGGCGGGCGGCGTCAGCCGACCGCGCCCTCCATCTGGAGCTCGATCAGGCGGTTGAGCTCCAGCGCGTACTCCATCGGGAGCTCCTTGGCGATCGGCTCGATGAAGCCGCGCACGATCATCGCCATCGCCTCGTCCTCGCTCAGGCCCCGGCTCATCAGGTAGAAGAGCTGGTCGTCGCTGACCTTGGAGACGGTCGCCTCGTGCCCCATCGACACGTCGTCCTCGCGGATGTCGACGTACGGGTAGGTGTCGGAGCGGGAGATCGTGTCGACCAGGAGCGCGTCGCACTTGACGGTGCTCTTGCTGCTGGTCGAGCCCTCCAGCACCTGCACCAGACCGCGGTACGAGGTGCGGCCGCCGCCCCGGGCGATCGACTTCGACACGATGGTCGAGGAGGTGTGCGGCGCGGCGTGCACCATCTTGGCGCCGGCGTCCTGGTGCTGGCCCTCGCCGGCCATGGCCACCGAGAGCACCTCGCCCTTGGCGTGCTCGCCGGTCATGTAGACCGCCGGGTACTTCATGGTGACCTTGGAGCCGATGTTGCCGTCGACCCACTCCATGGTCGCGCCCTCGTGGCACACGGCGCGCTTGGTGACCAGGTTGTAGACGTTGTTCGACCAGTTCTGGATGGTCGTGTACCGGCACCGGGCGTTCTTCTTGACGATGATCTCCACGACGGCGCTGTGCAGCGAGTCGGACGAGTAGATCGGCGCGGTGCAGCCCTCGACGTAGTGCACGTACGCGCCCTCGTCGACGATGATCAGCGTCCGCTCGAACTGGCCCATGTTCTCCGTGTTGATCCGGAAGTAGGCCTGCAGCGGGATGTCCACGTGCACGCCCTTCGGCACGTAGATGAACGAGCCGCCGGACCAGACGGAGGTGTTCAGCGCGGCGAACTTGTTGTCGCCGACCGGGATGACGGTGCCGAAGTACTCCTTGAACAGGTCCTCGTGCTCCTTGAGCGCGGTGTCGGTGTCCAGGAAGAGGACGCCCTGCTCCTCCAGGTCCTCACGGATCTGGTGGTAGACCACCTCGGACTCGTACTGCGCCGCGACACCGGCGACCAGGCGCTGCTTCTCCGCCTCCGGGATGCCGAGCTTGTCGTAGGTGTTCTTGATGTCCTCGGGCAGCTCCTCCCAGGAGGTGGCCTGCTTCTCCGTGGACCGGACGAAGTACTTGATGTTGTCGAAGTCGATCCCGGTGAGGTCGGCGCCCCAGTTCGGCATCGGCTTACGGCCGAACAGCCGCAGGCCCTTGAGCCGCAGGTCGAGCATCCAGGCCGGCTCGTTCTTCTTCGCCGAGATGTCCCGTACCACCGCCTCGCTGAGGCCGCGCTGGGCGGAGGCCCCGGCGACGTCGGGGTCGGCCCAGCCGTACTCGTAACGACCGAGGGCGGCGAGCTGCTCCTCCTGGGTCAGGGGCTGAACGATCTGCTCGGTCATCTATCTGTCCTCACAGTGGTGACGGTGGAACCGGACTGGGCGGGAATGTGCGTGGTGCACACGCCGTCGCCGTGCGCGATGGTGGCCAGGCGCTGTACGTGAGTGCCGACCAGACGGGAGATCACTTCGGTCTCGGCCTCGCACAGCTGAGGGAACTCGGCGGCCACGTGCGCCACCGGGCAGTGGTGCTGGCAGAGCTGGCCGCCGGAGGCGATCGTGGACGCGTTGGCAGCGTAACCCTCGGCGGTCAGCGCGCCGGCGAGTGCCTCCGCCCGCGCGAGCGGGGCGTCGCCGGCGTCTTCCATGGCCGCCCGGCAGCGGGTCTCCAGCGCGGAGACCTGCTCGGCCGCGAACGCCGCGACCGCCTCGGTGCCGCCGGTGCGGGCGATCCACCGCAGCGCGGCGGTGGCCATGTTGTCGTAGTGGTGGGTGCCGCAGCGGCCCCGGCCCGCCTCGGTGAGCGCGAAGACCTTCGCCGGCCGGCCGCGCCCGCGGCTGCCACGGACGGTCTGCTCACGGGCGACCACGTCACCGTCGGCGAGCATCGCGTCGAGGTGCCGGCGGATCGCGGCCGGGCTCAGGCCGAGCGCCGTGCCGAGCTGCGCGGCGGTGGTGGGACCACGCTCCAGCAGCAGCTGGGTGACCCGGTCGCGGGTCGAGAGGTCGGCCGGAGCGGTCTCCCGCTCGCCGGGCCGTACGCCGCGACGTGCGCGCGAACCACCGGCGACCGGACCGGTCACCGGCGTTCGGGAGAGCGCCGCCGCGTTTTTCACAACGGCAACGTTACGTAATTCGCCGAGGGCCCGCAAACCCGGGGTCCGGTGATTCCGACCACCGGGGTGCCGGAGTCACCCGATCGGGATCAACTACGGTGCGTAGGATTCGCTCCGTGAAGCGATCCGTCCGGTTTCCGGTCTCCGCCACGCTGCTGCGCCGCCTCGCGCTCGCCTCGATCATCGCGAACGTCGCGATCGTGGTCACCGGCGGGGCCGTCCGGCTCACCGCCTCGGGCCTCGGCTGCCCCACCTGGCCCCGGTGCACCGAGGACTCCTACACCACCACACCCGAGATGGGCGTGTACGGGGTGATCGAGTTCGGCAACCGGCTGCTCACCTTCGCGGTCGGGATCATCGCGCTCGCCGTGGTGCTGGCCGTGCTGGCGCACCGTCCGCGCCGCCGCGGGACGCTGCCGCTGGCCGTGGGCGTGCTGTTCGGCATCCCGGCCCAGGCGGTCATCGGCGGCATCACCGTGCTCACCAACCTCAACCCATGGGTGGTCGGGCTGCACTTCCTCGCCTCGATGGCGGTGATCGCGGTCGCGTACGCGCTCTGGCGGCGCGTCAAGGAGCCGGACGGGCCGGTGTCCCCGACCGTGCCGGCACCGCTGCGTACGCTCGCCTGGATCACCACCGCGGTGAGCGCGTCGGTGCTGGTGGTCGGCACGTGGGTGACCGGCAGCGGACCGCACGCCGGCGACCACGGCGCGGCCCGCAACGGCCTGGATCCGGCGGCGATCTCGCAGGTGCACGCCGACGGCGTCTTCCTGCTGATCGGCCTGTCGGTGGCGCTGTACTTCGCGTTCCGGGCGGTCGGCGCGGCACGGGCGGCGCGGGCCGCGGCGGTGCTGATCGCGGTCGAGCTGGGCCAGGGCGTGATCGGCTTCGTCCAGTACTTCACCCACCTGCCCGCCGTGCTGGTCGGCGCGCACATGCTCGGCTCCTGCCTGGTGCTGCTGGCCACGCTGGGCGTGCTCTGGGCGACCCGGGAGCGACTGCCGGCCACCCCGGCGGCGCCGGCCGCGCCCGCCAGCGAACGGGTGGGCGCCGCCGCCTGAGCGGGGCGTTACCCCGCGGCGGGAGCGGGAAAGCGGCACGGGCCACCGACCGTCCGCCCGAGGGGAGCTCCCCGTGTCGCGCAAGAGCCTCTCCACCACCACCCCGCAACGGCTGACCCCGGTCGCCGGCGCGCCGCTGTGGTGCGATGCCCGCGAGTACGGCCTCACCGGCGACGGGGTCACCAACGACCAGCCCGCCCTGGCGGCGCTGGTGGACCGCCTCGGCGCCGGGTACGACGCCGACGGCCGGGCCCGGGTGATCTACTGCCCGCCCGGCCTCTACTCGATCCGCGACGCCGGGACCGTCTGGCGCAGCGGCGTCTCGCTGCTCGGCGCCGGGCCGGCCGCGACCCGCTTCCTGCTCAGCAACGAGGGCAACCGCAGCGCACCGGTCCCGCTCGCCTACTGGACCACCGTGCAGCACGGCGCGGACCGGGACCGGCACATCGCCGACTGCTCGTTCGCCGACTTCGAGATCGACGGCTCCGGCGTGGCCCAGACCGCCTACGACTACCTGGCCAAAGGGCTGGGCCTGCAGTACGTGGTACGCGGAGTCTTCCGCAACCTCTACATCCACCACACCGGCGCGACCGGCCTGGGCTGCGACTTCCTCCAGGACAGCCTGATCGACGGGGTGGTCACGGTCGGGTGCGGCCGGCTGGACAACGGCGACCAGATGGGCGGCGCGGGGATCGGCGTCGGCATCGGCGGCTGGGGCGACGTAGAGCGCCTCACCATCGCCAACTGCACCACCATCGGCAACGGCACCAACGGCATCTTCCTGGAGCTGCAGAAGGACTACTGGACCCCGCCCCGCGGCATCCGGATCATCGGCTGCCACAGCCAGGCCAACCGGTTCGGCATCTCCGACTGGGGCGCGGACGGGCTGATCGTCTCCGGCTGCACCATGACCAACAACCTGGAGGCCGGGTTCGACGTGTCGGGCAACGGCACCGCCGGCGTGGCCGGGCGCGGCGGCCTGGTCACCGGCTGCGTGATCGACTACAACGTCGGCGACGGCATCAGCATGGGCAACACCCCCGGCCCGTACGCGGTCCAGGCCAACCGGATCAGCCGCAACGGCGGTTTCGGCTACCACGAGCACGACCTGGGCCACGGCTACCAGGGCGCAGCGGCCGACGTGGTGATCCAGGACAACGACATCCGGGAGAACGCGCTGGACGGCATCCGGATCGATCGGCCGATGCTCGACACGTCGATCGTCGGGAACCGGATCCGGGACAACGGCCGCCGCTCCGCCCCGGCCGAATCCGGCTCCGGCGAGGCGGTGCGGTACGGCCCGCGCGAGGTCACCGACGGCAACGCCGACTGGCCGGCCGGCGGGCACCGGGGCAAGGTGGTGCGGGTCGGCTCCCGCGACGCCGTGGTGTCCGACAACAGCGCCGACCGGCTCTCCCTGGCCGAGGTGCGCCCGGACGGCTCCACCGGGTGGAGCGCGGCCACGCCGGGGCCCGGCACGGCGTACGAGCTGCCGGACGCACCGCCGGCGTGCGGCGGCATCACGATCGCCGCGCCGTTCGACTCGGCCACCGTGCGCGGCAACCGGATCTGGCACCGGGACGCCGACACCCAGGCGTACGGCATCTGGGTCACCGAGGCGGGCAGTTGCGTCTCCTGCGCGTTCGAGGACAACGACCTGGCCGGCACCGAGGCCGCGCTGCGGCTGGACACGCCGCCGATCGGTGGCCGCTGGGCGCGCAACCACAGCGACCGCGACTGAGTACGCCGCCGCGTCAGGCGGCCGCCTCGGCGGCGAACGCCAGGACGACGAGCGTTCCGTTGCTGACGGCGTGGGCGAGGATCGGCACCCAGAGGTTGCGGTGGCGGTGCAGGAGCCAGGCGAACAGCAGCCCGGCGAAGAGCGCGCTGACGGTGTTGAAGACGCGGGGCAGGTGCACGACGGCGAAGAAGGCCGCCGACAGCACGACCGCGGCCACCGCCGGCAGCCGCGCGGCGAGCCCTTGGTAGAAGACGCCCCGGTAGAGGATCTCCTCGTAGAGCGGGGAGACGACGGCGCCGAAGGCGAACGCGAAGGCGAACTGCGCGAGCAGGCTTCCGTCGGGGTAGCCGCCCTCACCGCCGCCACCGGCGACGAGCGCGGCGGGCAGGGCCACCACCAGGACGAGGGTGAGCGCGGCCTTGGCCAGCCCCCATCCCACAGCGGCGCCCATCTGCCGGCGTGCGGGACGGACGAGCCGCAGCGGCCCGGCGATCGCGCCGAAGCGGTGCCGCACCACCGCGAGCCCCACGGCGAGCTGGGTGCAGTTGATCAGAGCCCACGCGACGGTGGACGCCGTCATCTCCGACATGCCCAGCCGCGCCGGTCCCCGGGCCAGGAAGTCCGCCACCGCCGAGTTGGCCAGCCCGACGCCGACGGCGAGCACGAGCGCCATGTCGAGGTAGCTGAACCGGCGGGTGTCGCGCGCGGGGTCAGTACGGAGTGCGGTCATGCCCGGCAACGTTAGGCGGCCGACCTATATCGGTCAAATGACCGACCATCTATGATCACCTCGTGCCCAAGGTTGTGGACCACGAGGAACGGCGGCGTCATCTCGGCGAGGCGGCCTGCGTCGTACTGGCGCGCGCCGGTTCGGCCGGGATGACGGTGCGGGCCGTCGCCGCCGAGGCGGGCATGCCGCTGGCGACCGCGCAGCACTACCTGCCGACCCGGGAACTGATGGTCCGGGCAGCAATGGACCACCTGGCCGGACGCGTGGTGGCACGGGCACGGACGATCCCCGCCGACCCGGTCACGCCCGAGGTGATCCGGCAGGCGGTGCGGCAACTCGTCCCGCTGGACGCCGAGCGCGCCTTCGAGGCGCGGGTCTGGCTGGTCCTCACCGCCGAGGCGCTGGTGGACGAGCAGGTGGCGGCGATCCTGGCCGAGAACGAGGCGCAGATGCGGGCCAACGTCGAGCGCCTGCTCACGCTCGGCCGGGCCGGTGGCGGCATCGCCCCCGACCTGGACGCGCGGGCCGAGGCCGCCGCACTGACGACACTGCTGGACGGCATCACGGTACGGGTCCTGACCACCGGCCTGAGCCCGGCCGACGCGCGCGCGGAGATCGACGCGCACCTGGCCCGCCTGGCGCCGGCACACACCTGACCCGGTCCGGTCCACGACGGCCGGCGGCCCGGCTCAGCGGCGGCGGGCCAGGTGGGCGAGCACCGCGTCGGCGAGGCGATCCGGCGCGCCGTCGGCGTGCCCCACGAACAGGCTCGGCTCGGTCAGCTCCAGCTCGACCAGCACGGGCTCGCCGTCCGGGCCGGGGATCAGGTCGACGCGGGCGTAGAGCAGGCGGTCCGGGCCGCCGGGCACCACCGCGAGCACCTTCTCGGCCATGGCCCGCTGCTCCGCCGTGGCGGCGCGGGCGTCGATCCGCTCCTCCTTGTAGAGGGCGGCCTCGCCCAGGTCCGGCCCGGTCAGCATCGGGCCCTTGCGGATGGCGTGGCTGAACGTCAGGCCGCCGGGGCCGGCCAGGAACAGCAGCGCGGTCTCCCCGGCGGTGTCCACCGCGCCGAGGTACGGCTGGACCATGGTGACCCGCCCGGCGCCGGAGAGCCGCCGTACGTGGGCCACCGCCAGCTCGCGGTGCTCCGGGTCGGTCAGGTCGTAGCGGCCGGTGTCCTGGCTACCAGCGCTGACCGCCGGCTTGATCACGTACTCGCCGCCGGCCGGTGGGGTCCACGCCTGCCCCGGCTCGACCCACTCCGTCGGGACGGTGGGCACTCCGGCGGCGGCCAGCTCGGACAGGTAGCGCTTGTCGGTGTTCCAGGCGACCACGTCGGCCGGGTTGACCAGGGCCGGCACGGTACGCGCCCAGGCCACGAACTCGTCCCGCCGCAGCGCGTAGTCCCACGGGGAGCGGAGCACGACCAGGTCGTACCCGGGCCAGTCCACCGAGGGGTCGTCCCAGACCGCGATCTCGGCGGTGACGTCGCGGTCGGCGAGCGGGCCGAGTGCGAGCCGGTCGTCCGGGTCGAGGTCGGGCAGCTCGGCGCAGGTGACGAAAGCGACCCGGGGTCTCCCCCGGGTCGACTGGTGGTGGTTGGTCATTCGGTATATGTCAACGGGCCATCGTGCGCCGGGCCATCGACCGCCACAGGTCGTTGCTCGGACGCATCTGGTCCATCAGTTCACGCTCCCAGGCGTTCTCGACGTCGACCCCGGCCTTCGCGCAGGCCTGCCGCGCGACGTCCGTGCCGTCGGCGAACTGGTCTGCCCATACCCCGTCGGAACCCACGAGGACGATCCGTGCGCCGCGCTTGCCGACGTACTCGATGACCGCCTTCGCGCCGCCGTGTCCGGCGGCGAACGACTTGATGCCCGCGACCAGGCCGTTGGGGGCCTGCTCGGCGGTCTTGTCAGCCGTCAGCGTCGTATCGGAACCATCTGCCATGACGCGAAGCCTAAGCAGAGTTCCACCCGGATGTGCGAGAACCATGAACTGAATGTGATGCCAATTACCCATCGGTTTAAGACGAACCACAGGTAATTTGCCCGTACATGTCGCTTAAATCTGGGCGAAGCGGACGGGCAGGATCGTCACAATCTGTCCGGGTTGAACCCGTCCGGGGAAGCCCGAAAAAAATTTCTGATGAACCGCCGGACGGGCGGGTCAGAGCAGCGCGTCGAGCGCGACGGCCGCGAAGAGGATCGTGAGGTACGTGGTGGACCAGTGGAACAGCCGCATCGGCTTGACCGCCTCGCCACGCGTCGCGCGCCGGCACAGCTTGTGCGCCTCGACGAGGAAGATCCCGCCCACCACGAGCGCCGTCACCCCGTAGATCGGGCTCATCCCGAGCGGCCAGACCGCCAGCGAGGAGAGCACCGTCAGCCAGGAGAAGCCGATGATCTCGGCGTTGACCCGCCGGACCGAGGCCACCACCGGCAGCATCGGCACACCGGCGCGGGCGTAGTCGGCCTTGTACTTGATGGCCAGCGCGTAGAAGTGCGGCATCTGCCAGAAGAAGACCACAGCGAACAGACCCCACGCGGCCGGCGCCAGCGAGCCGGTGACAGCGGCCCAGCCGATCAGCACCGGCGCGGCGCCGCAGATGCCGCCCCAGAACGTGTTGGCGGCCGTGGTCCGCTTCAGCCACAGCGTGTAGACCAGGTCGTAGTAGGCGATCGCGGCGACCGTCAGCACCGTCGCCAGCCAGTTCGTCGTCGCCGCCATCAGCGCCACCGAGACGGCCGCCAGCACCAGGCCGAAGACCAGGGCGCTGCGCGGCGACACGGTGTGCGCGGGCAGCGGGCGGCGCTTGGTGCGCCGCATGAGCTGGTCGATGTCGCGGTCGATGTAGCAGTTGAGGACGCTTGCCGCGCCGGCCGCGAGCGAGCCGCCGACCAGCACGACGGCGACCAGCCACAGCGACGGCATCCCGCCGTGGGCGAGCATCATCGCCGGGACGGTGGTCACCAGCAGCAGCTCGACGATCCGCGGCTTGGTCAGCGTCACGTACGCCGCCACCACGGCGCGTACGTCCCGCCGACCGCTCGCCGGCGCCTCCGCCACCGTGCCCACCGGCGACTGCCCGGCGGGGTTGCTGACGGGGCGCTCGGTGATCATGCTCACGGATTGCCACCTTCCGGCATTCGGCGGGGGAGGTCGTTCGGCCCGGACCCCTGGGGTCCACACACCGCCCCACACACTACGCGGCGTCGTTTTCGCTGCCCCGCGGACCCGGCAACGGTGCGGGCCGTCACACCTGGGGTTGAACGACCGAACGTCCGCGATCCGTACAGAACAGCATGCTGAGATCCCCGGGCGGACGTTTAGCACCGCTCGATAGGGTCATCAGTGAGGGTTCCGCCCATCTGCCGAGGAGCACAACCATCGTGGCTGCCAACCGACCCGAGCTTCCCGCTCTCAACTGGTCCGACCTCGACCGCAGGGCCGTCGACACGGTCCGCGTGCTGGCCATGGACGCCGTGGAGAAATCCGGCAACGGCCACCCGGGGACGGCGATGAGCCTCGCCCCGGTGGCGTACCTGCTCTTCAACCGGGTCATGCGGCACAACCCCGCCGACCCGAACTGGGCCGGGCGCGACCGGTTCGTGCTCTCCGCCGGGCACTCCAGCCTGACGCTCTACATCCAGCTCTTCCTCTCCGGCTACCCGCTGGCGCTGGACGACCTCAAGGCGCTGCGCCAGTGGGGCTCGCTCACCCCGGGCCACCCGGAGCACGGCCACACCCCGGGCGTGGAGACCACCACCGGCCCGCTCGGCCAGGGTCTCGGCAACGCGGTCGGCATGGCCATGGCGGCCCGCCGTGAGCGCGGCCTGTTCGACCCGGAGCCGGACCGCGCCGACTCGCCGTTCCGGCACGACATCTGGTGCATCGCCTCCGACGGTGACATCGAGGAGGGCATCACCCACGAGGCCAGCGCACTCGCCGGTCACCAGCAGCTCGGCAACCTCTGCGTGATCTACGACGACAACGAGATCTCGATCGAGGACGACACCCGTATCGCCAAGAGCGAGGACGTGGCGGCCCGCTACGAGGCGTACGGCTGGCACGTGCAGACCGTCGACTGGCGCCGGGGCGACGCCGACCAGGGCGACTACCACGAGGACGTCGAGGCGCTGTACCAGGCGCTGCTGGCCGCCAAGGCGGAGACCGGCCGGCCGTCGTTCATCGCGCTGCGCACGATCATCGGCTGGCCCGCGCCGAACAAGAAGAACACCGGCAAGATCCACGGTTCGGCGCTCGGCGCGGACGAGGTCAAGGCCACCAAGGAGATCCTCGGCTTCGACCCGCAGCGCACCTTCGAGGTCGACGAGGAGGTGCTCGGGCACGCTCGCCAGGTGCTGGAGCGCGGCGCGCAGGAGCAGGCCGAGTGGACCACCGGATTCGACGCGTGGGCGCAGGCCAACCCGGAGCGCAAGGCGCTGTGGGACCGGATGGCCACCCGTACGCTGCCGACCGGCTGGACCGACGCGCTGCCGACCTTCGACGCGGACGCCAAGGGCGTCGCCACCCGCGCCGCCTCCGGCAAGATCCTGGAGGCCCTGGCGCCGGTGCTGCCCGAGCTGTGGGGCGGCTCGGCCGACCTGGCCGAGAGCAACAACACCACCATGAAGGGCGAGCCGTCGTTCGTCCCGGCCGCGCACGCCACCAAGGACTTCCCTGGCGACGAGTACGGCCGCACGCTCCACTTCGGCATCCGCGAGCACGCCATGGGCTCGATCCTCAACGGCATCGCCCTGCACGGCGGCACCCGCCCGTACGGCGGCACGTTCCTGGTGTTCAGCGACTACATGCGCCCGGCGGTGCGGCTGGCCGCGCTGATGAAGCTGCCGGTGACGTACGTCTGGACGCACGACTCGATCGGCCTCGGCGAGGACGGCCCGACGCACCAGCCGATCGAGCACCTGACCGCGCTGCGGGCCATCCCCGGCCTGGACGTGGTCCGCCCGGCCGACGCCAACGAGACGGTCTGGGCGTGGCGGCAGGCGCTGGAGCACACCGACCGGCCCACCGCGCTGGCGCTCAGCCGCCAGGCGCTGCCGACGTTCGACCGCACCGACCTGGGCGCCGCCGAGGGCGTCGCCAAGGGCGGATACGTGCTGGCCGAGGCGTCGAACGGCAAGCCGCAGGTGATCCTGGTCGGCACCGGCTCCGAGGTGCAGCTCTGCCTCACCGCGCGGGAGCGGCTGGAGGCCGACGGCACCCCCACCCGGGTCGTCTCCATGCCCTGCCAGGAGTGGTTCTTCGCCCAGGACGAGGCGTACCGGGAGTCGGTGCTGCCTCGCGGGGTAAAGGCACGGGTGAGCGTGGAGGCGGGCATCGCGATGTCCTGGCGGGCGATCGTCGGCGACAGCGGCGAGTGCGTGAGCATCGAGCACTACGGCGCCAGCGCACCGCACACCGTGCTCTTCGAGCAGTTCGGGTTCACCCCCGACCGGATCGTGGCCGCCGCGCACGCGGCGCTGACCCGGGTGGGCGACATCACCGGTTTCACGACCGGCAACTGAGGGGAGCGTGGACGGCATGACGGACAGGCTGAAGGAGCTCCAGGGCGCCGGTGTGGCGATCTGGCTCGACGATCTTTCCCGGGTGCGGCTGAGCTCCGGCGGGCTGGACAAGCTGCGCCGGGAGAGCCACGTCGCCGGGGTGACCACCAACCCGACGATCTTCGCGAAGGCGCTGAGCGACGCGGGCGAGTACGACTGGCAGCTTCGTGACCTCGCCGCTCGCGGCGTGGACGTCGAGGAGGCGGTCCGCATGCTCACCACGTACGACGTGCGGTGGGCCTGCGACGTGATGCGCCCGTCGTACGACGCCAGCGGCGGCGTGGACGGCCGGGTGTCGATCGAGGTGGACCCCCGCTCGGCGCACGACGCGTCGAAGACCGTCGCCGAGGCCAAGGCGCTGTGGTGGCTGGTCGACCGGCCGAACCTGTTCATCAAGATCCCGGCCACCGAGGAGGGCCTGCCCGCGATCACCGCCACGCTCGCCGAGGGGATCAGCGTCAACGTCACGCTGATCTTCGGCCTGGACCGGTACTCGCAGGTGATGGACGCCTTCCTGGCCGGCCTGGAGCAGGCGCAGGCGAACGGGCACGACCTGTCGAAGATCGGCTCGGTCGCCTCGTTCTTCGTCTCCCGGGTCGACAGCGAGGTGGACAAGCGGCTGGAGAAGATCGGCTCGGACCAGGCCAAGGCGCTGCGCGGCAAGGCCGCCGTCGCCAACGCCCGGCTGGCGTACGAGCGCTACGGCGAGGTCTTCTCCTCGGCACGCTGGCAGAAGCTGGCCGACGCGGGCGCCCACCCGCAGCGCCCGCTCTGGGCCTCCACGTCGACGAAGAACCCGGACTACCGGGACGTCATCTACGTCGAGGAGCTGATCGCGCCCGGCACCGTCAACACCATGCCGGAACCGGTCATCCACGCCTACGCCGAGCACGGCGAGACGAAGCCGGACACCGTCACCGTCGCGTACGACGACGCCCGCCAGGTCTTCGCCGACCTCCAGTCGGTGGGCGTGGACCTGTCCGACGTGATCGCCACGCTGGAGCGCGAGGGCGTGGAGAAGTTCGAGACCAGCTGGGTGGAGCTGCTGGAGGGGGTCAAGAAGTCCCTCGCCGAGGCGGCCAAGGGCTCGGGCAGCCCGCACCGGGCCGCCGAGGGCAACGCTCAGGCGGCCCAGCAGGCCGGCGGCAACGCGTGACCGACGGCGTCCGACGCGTCCCGGGGCCCGGCCCCGGGACGCGTCGCGCCGTACCGTGGAACGGGTGAGGTGGTCTGCCTTGAACGAGCCGAGGTGGCGCGGTGAGTGACCTGCTGGCCGGGCGGGCGGACATGGCCGCCGGTCTGGCCGTGCGCGGGGCCGACGCCCTCGGTGCGGCCACCCGCGCCACGCTCGTCTCCCACGACGTCCCGGCCCGGCTCGCCGCCGCGGACCCGGCCCTCTGGGGGCCCGCCGCCGAGCCGGCGGCCCTCGCCCGGCTGGGCTGGCTGCACGCCCACCGGCACAGCCGGGACCTGCTCCCCCAGCTCGCCGAACTGGCCGCCGAGCTGGACGACCTGGACCACGTGGTGCTGGCCGGCGCCGGCGGCGACACGCTCGCCGCCGAGGTGCTGGCCGAGTGTCTGGGCCGGCCGCTCACAGTGCTCGACACCGCTGATCCGGGGCCGGTGCGGGCCGCGCTCGCCGACCGCCCGGCACGTACCCTCCTGGTGCTCGCCGCCCGGCACGGCCTCGACCGGACCACCGACGCCCACCTGCGGGCCTACCGGCAGGCGTGGGCGGACGAGGGCCCGGACGCCGCCCGGCACGTCGTGGTGGTCACCGAGCCCGGCTCGGAACTCGCGGCACGCGCCGACGAGCTGGGCGCGGTGGTGATCCCGGCGGAGCCCGGCGTGGCCGGGCCGTGGGCCGCGCTCACCGCGTTCGGCCTGGTCCCGGCCGCGCTGGCCGGCGCGCCGGTGGCCGAGGTGCTGGACGAGGCCGAGGCGCTCACCGGCGCGCTCGACCGGGACCGGGACAACCCGGCCCTGGCGCTCGGCGCGGCCCTGGGCGCGGCGCCCGGAGCCGGCCGGGACACGGTCGCGCTGGTCCCCGACGGCACCGGCCTCGACGGCCTGGGCCGCTGGGCCGGCGCGCTGCTCGCCGACGCGACGGGCGGACGGGTGCTGCCGGTGGTCGTGGAGTCCCCGGACTCCCCCGGCGCCACCGCTCCGGGCGTGCTCACAGTCGGTCTCGGCGGCGCCCTCGGCGCCGGTGTCGGACCGGGCGTGGCCGCCGACGTCGCGGTCAACGGTCCGCTCGGCGCGCACCTGCTCACCTGGGCCTATGCCGCCGCGGCCGCCGCGGTGACGCTGCGGACCGACCCGTTCGCCGCGCCGCCGGACCCCATTGACGACGACGCGGCGCCGCAGAGCGGGCCGCCGTCGTCGGTCGAGGGCGCGATCGAGGTGTACGCCCCGAGCGGCGCCCCGGCCGACCTGACCGGCGCGCTGCGCTGGCTGCTCGACGGGCTGGGCGAACGGGAACACCTCGTGGTGACCGCGTACCTCGACCGGCACGCCGACGCGGCGGTCACCGGGCTGCGCCCGCTGCTGGCGCGGGCCGCCGGACGCCCGGTCACCTTCGGCTGGGGGCCGCGCCGGCCGCAACACACCGACCCGCACGGCCGCCACCTCCAGATCACCGGTGCGGTCACCGATGATCTGGAGGTGCCCGGCCGTCCGTACACCTTCGCGCAGCTCCAGGCGGCCCAGGCCGCCGGCGACCGGCGGGCCCTGGCCGGCCGGGAGCGACCGGTGCTGCGACTGCACCTGACCGAGCGGGCGGCGGGTGTCGCCCAGCTCCTCGAAACGGCCGGACGGACACGCACGTGACGATCAATGACCTGGAATCAGCGGACCGAGACGCAGGAGGAGGTGGCCCGGTGAACCCGCTGCGCGATCCGCAGGACCGGCGGCTGCCCCGGATCCCCGAGCCGTGTGCCCTGGTGATCTTCGGGGTGACGGGCGACCTGGCCCGCAAGAAGCTGCTGCCGGCGGTCTACGACCTGGCCAACCGAGGGCTCCTGCCGCCCGGCTTCGTGGTCCTGGGCTTCGCCCGCCGGGACTGGGGCGACGGCGACTTCGAGTCGGTGGCGCACGACGCGGCCAAGAAGCACGCCCGTACCCCGTGGCGGGAGGAGGTGTGGGCCCGGCTCGCCGGCAACATCAAGTTCGTCGGCGGCTCGTTCGACGACGACGCCGCGTTCGACCAGCTCGCCGCCACGCTCGACGAGCTGCGCGACTCGCACGGCATCCCCGGCAACGCGGCCTTCTACTTCTCCATCCCCCCGGCGGCCTTCCCGGTGGTGCTCAAGCAGCTCGCCCGCACCGGCATGGCGGACAACGCCAAGTCCGGCGGCTGGCGGCGGGTCGTGGTGGAGAAGCCGTTCGGCAACGACCTGCCCTCGGCCAAGGCGCTCAACGACCTGGTCGACGACGTCTTCACCCGCCAGGACGTGTTCCGGATCGACCACTACCTGGGCAAGGAGACGGTCCAGAACATCCTGGCGCTGCGGTTCGCGAACAACCTGTTCGAGCCGCTGTGGAACTCCAAGTACGTCGACTCGGTGCAGATCACCATGGCCGAGGACGTCGGTATCGGTACCCGGGCGGCCTTCTACGACTCCGTCGGCACGGCCCGCGACGTGCTCCAGAACCACCTGCTCCAGCTGCTCGCCCTGGTCGCGATGGAGGAGCCCACGAGCTTCGACGCCGACGAGATCCGGGCCGAGAAGCTCAAGGTGCTCAAGGCGATCACCGTGCCGCACGACGTCTCCGAGGACACCGTGCGCGGCCAGTACCTGCCCGGCTGGGTGGGCGGCGAGCGCGCCAAGGGCTACCTGGAGGAGGAGGGCGTCCCGGAGGGCTCCACCACCGAGACGTACGTGGCGGTGAAGCTGGGCATCCAGAACCGCCGCTGGGCCGGCGTGCCGTTCTACATCCGGGCCGGCAAGCGGCTGCCCCGGCGGGTCACCGAGGTGGCCATCATGTTCAAGAAGGCCCCGCACCTGCCGTTCAACGCCGCCGACATGGAGTCCCTCGGCCCCAACCAGCTCGTCATCCGGGTACAGCCGGACGAGGGCGTGGTGCTGAAGTTCGGCTCCAAGGTGCCGGGCACGACGATGGAGGTCCGCGACATCGCGATGGACTTCCAGTACGGCGAGGCGTTCACCGAGTCCAGCCCCGAGGCGTACGAGCGGCTGGTGCTGGACGTGCTGATCGGCGACCGGACGCTGTTCCCGGACGCCGCCGAGGTGGAGCAGAGCTGGCAGGTCGTCGACCCGCTGGAGCACGCCTGGGAGGGCACGACCCCGGAGCCGTACCGGGCCGGTGAGTGGGGGCCCCGGGCCGCCGACGAGATGCTGGCCCGCGAGGGCCGGGCTTGGAGAAGAGCATGATCGGGCTGTGGGACACCACCGGCAACGAGGTGGTCAAGGCGCTGGCCGCGGAGCGGCGCAGCGCGGGCGGGGTGGCCAGTGGCATGGCGCTCACGCTGATCGTGGTGGTGGACGAGAAGCGGGTACGCGAGGCGGAGGCGGCGGCCACCATCGCCGCGGCGGCGCATCCGTGCCGGCTGCTCGTGGTGGTCCGCTCCGACGTGGAGCGCGACCGCAACCGACTGGACGCGGAGATCGTCGTGGGTGGCCGGCTCGGGCCGTGCGAGGCGGTGGTGACCCGGATGTACGGGCGGCTCGCGCTGCACGCCGAGTCGGTGGTGATGCCGCTGCTGGTGCCGGACGTGCCGGTGGTGACGTGGTGGCACGGCGAGCCGCCGGCGGAGATCTCCACCGACTTCCTCGGCGTGGTCGCGGACCGGCGGATCACCGACTCGGCGCAGGCCGCCGACCCGATCGCCGCGCTGGGGCAGCGGGCCCACGACTACGCCCCGGGCGACACCGACCTGGCGTGGACCCGGATCACCCCGTGGCGCACGCTGGTGGCGGGCGCGTTCGACACCACTCAGGCCCGGGTCACCGAGGCCAGCGTGGTGGCTCCCCCGTCGGACCCGACGGCGGCGCTGATGCGCGGCTGGCTGAAGGCCCGGCTCGGCATCGACCCGGTCCTGACCGCCACCGACGAGTTCCCCCGGATGCGCCAGGTGCAGTTGCGCTGCGCCAACGGCGACGAGCTGACGCTCACGCGGGACGACAGCATCGCGGTGTTCCGGCGTACCGGGCAGGAGGACCGCACACTGCCGCTGGTGCGCCGGCCGCTCGGTGACGAGCTGGCCGAGGAGCTGCGCCGCCTCGACGCCGACCAGGTGTACGCGGAGGCGCTCGGCGCTGCGGCCGGGATCACCGGGCTCGACGAGCGCCCGGTCCAGCGGGTGCACGTGTGGAAGGATCCGGCGACCGCCCAGCGGGCCGAGGCCGGCGTGACCGCGCACGCGGGCGCGACCGCGAACGAGTGACCGCCCGGACCGGGCGGTCGGAGGCACAGGTGACCGCCGGTGGGCGGTCGGAACACGAGGGCACGACGGATGACTGAGGCGAGTGTCGCCGTACACGCCGACCCCGACCTGCTGGCGCAGGCGGTGGCGGCCCGGCTGGTGGTGAAGCTGCTCGACGCGCAGGCCGAACGCGGTCAGGCGTCTGTGGTCCTGACCGGCGGGCGGATCGCCGCGGCGGTGTACCGGGCGGTCGGGCAGCTGCCCGCCCGGGACGCGGTCGACTGGTCCCGGGTCGACGTGTGGTGGGGCGACGAGCGGTTCCTGCCCGCCGGCGACCCGGAACGCAACGAGACGCAGGCGCGGGCGGCGCTGCTGGACACGGTGCCGCTCGACCCGGCCCGGGTGCATCCGATGCCGGCGTCGGACGGCGCTGCGGGTGACGACCCGGAGGCGGCCGCCGCCGGGTACGCGCGGGAGCTGGCCGCCGCCGCCCGGCCCGGGAACGCGATCGTGCCGCACTTCGACGTGCTGATGCTCGGCGTCGGAGAGGACGGGCACGTGGCGTCGGTGTTCCCGGAGCACCCGGTGCACCACGACAACCGGCCGGTCAGCGCGGTGCGGGGCAGCCCGAAGCCGCCGCCGGTGCGGACCACGCTGACCCTGCCGACGATCAACACGGCCGAGGAGGTCTGGCTGATCGCCGCCGGTGCGGACAAGGCCCGGGCGGTGGGCATGGCGCTGGCCGGGGCCGGGCCGGTGCAGCTGCCGGCCGCCGGTGTGCGGGGGGTCTCCCGTACCCTCTGGCTCCTCGACCGGGCCGCGGCGGCGAACGTGCCGCCACGCCTGCGCAGCCTCCGCTGAACCGCCGTGGAGGGCCCGGACGGGCCCTTCACGACCGGCTCAGGCGCGGCCGCGGCGTCGGCGCAGCGCGTCGAGGGCCTCGGCGAGCAGCGCCTCACCCTCCTCCGGCGTACGCCGCTCCTGCACGTACGCCAGGTGGGACTTGTACGGCTCGGCGCGCTGGCGGCCCGGCGGGTCGCCCGGGTCGGGGCCGGCCGGCTCGCCGCAGCGGGGGCACTCCCAGGAGGCGGGCGTCTCCGCCTCGGCGGCGATCAGGAACTCGACCCGGTGCCCGTGGCGGCACCAGTAGACGACCGGTCGGCGCGGCGCGGGCTCGACCCGCTGGTCGAACCGCTCGGGGGCGGACCCGACCCGGGTGCCGCGGATGACGTTGTTGCTGGGCACGGTTGCTCGCTCCCTGTCGTCGGAGGGGACCGCCGCCGGAGGGGTGGGCGACGGGCGACGCGCGGAGAAACAAAACTGCGCGCGGTCCGTGACGGACCGCGCGCAGATTGTACGCTTCTCAGCGCCGGCTCAGGTGCCGCTGGCCATCTGCAACCGCAGCCAGAGCCCGAGCCCGACGATGCACGCGAACCAGACGATTCCCACCAGAACGGTGTAGCGGTCGAGGTTCTTCTCGGCCACCGAGGAACCGGCCAGGCTGGAGCTGACGCCACCGCCGAACATGCTCGACAACCCGCCACCCTTACCGCGGTGCAGGAGGATCAGCAGAGTGAGCAGGACGCTCGTGATGACCAGCAACGTGATCATCGTGTAGGCGAACCAGATCGGCATGGCGGGGGTCAGTCCTCTCGTTGCGATCACTGCCCGGACCTGTCGGGCACTGCGGCACCGACCGGTGGACGGGCAGCGTCAAGGATAGCGAGCGATCAGCGGGCGGTGTGCTCCGGGAACCGGCAGATCTGCGCGAACTCCTCCGCGTCCAGGCTGGCGCCCCCGACCAGGGCCCCGTCCACGTCCGGCTGCGCCATGATCGCGGCGACGTTCGACGCCTTGACCGACCCGCCGTACAGGATCCTGACCTGCTCGGCCGTGCCCTCGTCGTAGGTCTCGGCGATGCGCTTGCGCACCGCGCCGCAGACCTCCTGGGCGTCGTCCGGAGTCGCCGTCTTGCCGGTGCCGATCGCCCAGACCGGCTCGTACGCCACGACGACCTTGGCGACCTGCTCGGCGGTGAGCCCCTTCAGCGCGCCGTCGAGCTGGTCGCAGCAGTGCCGGACCTGACCCGACTGCTCCCGGACCTCCAGGCCCTCGCCGATGCAGAGGATCGGGGTGAGCCCGTTCGCCAGCGCCGCCGACACCTTCGCGTTGACCAGCGCGTCGTCCTCGTGGTGGTACTGCCGCCGCTCGGAGTGGCCGACCGCCACGTAACCGCAGCCCAGCTTGGCCAGCATCGGACCGGCGATGTCACCGGTGTACGCGCCGGACGGGTGCGGCGACAGATCCTGCGCGCCGTAGCCGATCAGCAGCTTGTCACCGTCCACGGCCGTCTGCACGGTACGCAGATCGGTGAAGGGCGGCAGCACCACGCACTCGACGTCGGTGAGCTGCTTCTCGTTCAGGCTCGCGGCCAGCTTCTGCACCAGCAGGTTGGCCTCGAGGTGGTTCAGGTTCATCTTCCAGTTGCCGGCCATCAGCGGCCGGCGGGTCGTGCTCGCCATTCAGTTCTCCAGGGCCGCGATGCCGGGGAGGGTCTTGCCCTCCAGGTATTCCAGGGAGGCGCCACCGCCGGTGGAAATGTGCCCGAACGAGGACTCGTCCAGGCCCAGCGCACGCACCGCCGCGGCCGAGTCGCCGCCGCCGACCACGCTGAACGCGTCGGCCTTGGTGATCGCCTCGGCCACGCCCCGGGTGCCGTTCGCGAACGCCGCCATCTCGAACACGCCCATCGGGCCGTTCCAGAAGACGGTCTTCGCCTGCGACAGCGCGGCGGCGAAACCGGCCACCGTCTCCGGGCCGATGTCCAGGCCCAGCCGGTGGCTCGGAATGCCGTCGGCCGGCACGGTGTCGTGCGCGGCGTCCGGCGCGAACGCGTCGGCGGCCACCACGTCGACCGGGAGCATGATCTTGCCCGGCGCGCGCTCCATCAGGTTGCGGCAGGTCTCGACCATGTCCTTCTCCAGCAGCGAGGTGCCCACCTCGTGGCCCTGGGCCTTGAGGAAGGTGAAGCACATCCCGCCGCCGATGAGCAGCCGGTCGACGGTCGGCAGCAGCGCCTCGATCACGGCCAGCTTGTCGGAGACCTTCGAGCCGCCCAGCACCACCACGTACGGCCGCTCCGGCTCACCGGTGAGGCGGCTGAGCACCTCGACCTCGCGCAGCACCAGGCGGCCCGCGAAGTGCGGCAGCCGGGCCGACACGTCGTGCACGCTGGCGTGCTTGCGGTGCACCGCGCCGAACGCGTCGTCGACGTAGGAGTCGCCGAGCGCGGCGAGCTGGTCGGCGAACGCGCCCCGCTCCGCGTCGTCCTTGCTGGTCTCGCCCTTGTTGAAGCGCAGGTTCTCCAGCAGCGCGACCTGGCCGTCGGCCAGAGCGGCCACCGTGGACCGCGCCGAGTCGCCGACGGTGTCCTCGGCGAAGTGCACCGGGGCGCCGAGCAGCTCACCGAGCCGCCCGGCGACCGGGCGGAGGCTGAACTGCGGGTCCGGCGCGCCCTTCGGGCGGCCCAGGTGCGAGCAGACGACCACCTTCGCGCCCGCCTGCACCAGCGCGCTCAGCGTCGGCAGGACGGCCCGGATCCGGCCGTCGTCGGTGATCTCCCCGGTCTGCTTGTCGAGCGGGACGTTCAGGTCGGCGCGTACCAGCACGCGCCGACCCGACACCCCCTCGGCGAGCAGGTCGTCGAGGTTACGGATCGTCACAGAGCTAGCCCTCCGTTCGTGACTGCGGGGCTCGCGAGCTCGCTCCTCGCACTCACAGGGACTGACCCACCAGCTTGACCAGGTCCACCAGACGGTTCGAGTAGCCCCACTCGTTGTCGTACCAGCCGACGACCTTGACCTGGTTGCCGATCACCTTGGTCAGCGGCGCGTCGAAGATGCACGACGCCGGGTCGGTCACGATGTCGGCGGAGACGATCGGGTCCTCGTTGTAGGTCAGGATGCCCCGCAGCGGGCCCTCGGCGGCGGCCTTGAGCGCGGCGTTGACCTCGTCCACGGTGGTCTCCCGGCCGACCTCCACGGTCAGGTCGGTGGCCGAGCCGGTCGGGATCGGCACGCGCAGCGCGTAGCCGTCCAGCTTGCCCTTGAGCTCCGGCAGGACCAGGCCGATGGCCTTCGCGGCGCCGGTCGAGGTCGGCACGATGTTCAGCGCGGCGGCCCGGGCCCGGCGCAGGTCCTTGTGCGGCGCGTCCTGCAGGTTCTGGTCCTGCGTGTACGCGTGGATGGTGGTCATCAGACCCTGCTTGATGCCGAACGTGTCGTGCAGGACCTTCGCCATCGGCGCGAGGCAGTTGGTCGTGCAGGAGGCATTCGAGATGATGTTGTGCTTGGCCGGGTCGTACTGGTCCTGGTTGACGCCCATGACCACGGTGACGTCCTCGTTCTTCGCCGGAGCGGAGATGATGACCTTCTTGGCCCCGCCGTCGAGGTGCGCCTTCGCCTTGGTGCCGTCGGTGAAGAAGCCGGTGGACTCGATGACCACGTCGGCGCCGACCTCGCCCCACGGCAGCGCGGCCGGGTCCTTCTCGGCGTACGCCTTGATGGTCTTGCCGCCCACGGTGATCTCGTCGGCGGTGGCCTTCACCTCGTGCGGGAGGCGGCCCAGGATGCTGTCGTACTTGACAAGGTGGGCGAGCGTCGCGTTGTCGGTCAGGTCGTTGACCGCCACGACCTCGATGTCAGCGCCGGACGCCAGCACTGCCCGGAAGAAGTTGCGGCCGATCCGGCCGAAGCCGTTGATGCCAACCCGGATGGTCACAGGTCCCATCTCCTCGCGTTCTGGTCCGCCGGCGTCAGAACGCGGCCGGCGGAGGTGTGTGCGCCGACCGTTGGAGCCGGCCGTCGACATGTCATCTCGGCCACCCCGCCGCGGTCACGGAGACCTGACCGCCCGAGGCGGTGAGCACGGCGAGGGATGCCTGTGCGCGGCCCCCTTGCCGTACGCAGCGACCATATCCGAGCGCACGGCGTCGCGCTGCGGCGGGTGGTGATCCCGCTCGCGGTGCGCCGCCGCCTGAGTCCTATCAGACCACGAGCATGTCCGGCGTGACTGCCGCTTCCGTATCCGGGATGCCCAGGTCGCGGGCGCGCTTGTCGGCCAGTGCGAGCAGCCGGCGGATCCGGCCGGCGATGGCGTCCTTGGTCAGCGGCGGCTCCGCGAGCGCACCCAGCTCCTCCAGCGAGGCCTGACGGTGCTCCAGACGCAGCCGCCCGGCCGAGGTCAGGTGGTTCGGCGCGTCGTCGGCGAGGATCTCCAGCGCGCGGGTCACCCGGGCGGCGGCGGCGACCGCGGCGCGGGCGGAGCGGCGCAGGTTGGCGTCATCGAAGTTCGCCAGCCGGTTCGCGGTCGCGCGCACCTCCCGGCGTACCCGTCGCTCCTCCCAGGCCAGCACGCTGGAGTGCGCGCCGATGCGGGTGAGCAGCGCGGCGATCGCGTCACCGTCCTTGACGACCACCCGATCCACGCCACGCACCTCGCGGTTCTTGGCGGTGATGCCGATGCGTCGGGCGGCGCCGACGAGCGCCAGCGCCGACTCCGGGCCCGGGCAGGTGATCTCCAGCGCGCTGGAGCGGCCCGGCTCGGTGAGCGAGCCGTGCGCCATGAACGCGCCCCGCCAGGCCGACACGGCACAGCAGACGTTCGCGGCCACCACGTGCGGCGGCAGGCCGCGCACCGGGCGGCCCCGCACGTCGAGCAGGCCGGTCTGCCGGGCGAGCGCCTCGCCGTCCTTGACCACCCGCACGATGAAGTGGCTGCCCTTGCGCAGCCCGCCGGAGGCGAGCACGTGGATCTCGCTCGGGTAGCCGTACACCTCGGCGATCTCCCGCCGCAGCCGGCGCGCCACCGCGCCGGTGTCCAGCTCCGCCTCGACCACGACGCGGCCCGACACGATGTGCAGGCCGCCGGCGAAACGCAGCAGGGCGGCCATCTCCGCCCGGCGACAGCAGGGCTTGGGCACGTCGACCCGACTCAGCTCGTCCTTGACCGCAGCCGTCATCGCCATAGTGCGCCCCCTCACGGACCGGTTCCGGCGTGTCGCCGGTGATTACGTACGTGTCTAACGATCGGCGCGCAGGACAGGCACCAGCGCGGCGCCCAGGGCGGCTGGATCATGACGGGGCGTGCCGTCGAGGACGGCGACGGGAGCGAGGACCAGCCGGGCACCCAGCGATTCTGCCGCACGTTCGACCGCCACGGGATCAGCCACCGCCGTGGAGTCGGCGAGCACCCGGTCCACCTTCAGCTCGGGCAGATAGCGCCGCAGTGTGTCCAGATGGTCGGGCAGGGAGAGCCCCGAGGTCTCCTTCTCGGCCACCAGGTTGAGCGTCACCAGCCGCCGCGCCGGGCTGGACACGATCGCGTCGGCCAGGCCCGGCACCAGCAGGTGCGGCAGCACGCTCGTGTACCAGCTGCCCGGCCCGAAGATCAGCCAGTCCGCGGCGCGTACCGCAGTCACCGCCTCGGCGCACGCGGCCGGCGCGGACGGGTTGAGCCGCAGCGACTCGACGGTGCCCGGGGTGACCGCGACCTGGTGCTGGCCACGCACCGTGGACACCTCGTCCGGATGCTCCGGGTCGGCGCCGCGGACCCGGGCCTCGATGCCCACCGGCTGGCGGGACATCGGCAGCACCCGCCCCACCGCGCCGAGCATCGCCCCGGCGTGGTCGAGCGCGGCCACCGGGTCGCCGAGCAGCTCGGTGAGCCCGTGCAGCAGCAGGTTGCCGACCGCGTGGCCGGCGAGCGAGTCGCCGACCGCGACCGGGACCGGCGTGGCGATCGTCGGCGCCGGCGGCACGGCGGCGGCGAAGCGGTGCTGGAACAACGCCGCGCTGCGCCGGGTGGCCGGATGGTCGCCGGCCAGCGCGACGAGCGCCTGACGCAGGTCGCCGGGCGGCAGGCCGCCGCGCTCGGCGCGCAACCGGCCACTGGAGCCACCGTCGTCACCGACGGTGACCACCGCGGTGATGTCCAGGTCCAGTTCGGGTACGCAGTGACGCAGCGCCCGCAGCGATGCCGAGAGCCCGTGCCCGCCGCCGAAGGCGACCACCCTGGTCGGGGTCACTCCCGCCCCAGGTCCCGGTGCTGGGCGTTGGCGGCGATGCCGGAGTGGCGCAGCCGGGAGGCCAGCTCCTCGGCGATGGCCACGCTCCGGTGCTTGCCGCCGGTGCAGCCGACCGCCACGGTCAGGTAGCGCTTGCCCTCCCGCTCGAACCCGGCGGTGGTGGCGTTGACCAGGTCGGCGTAGCCGGCCACGAACGCGTCGGCGCCCTCCTGGCCCAGCACGTACGCGCTCACCGCCTCCTCCCGGCCGGTGTGCTCGCGCAGCTCCGGCACCCAGTACGGGTTCGGCAGGAAGCGCGCGTCCATCACGAAGTCGGCATCCGGCGGCAGGCCGTACTTGAAGCCGAACGAGATCACGGTGATCCGCAGCCGGCGGGCGTCCTCGCCGCCGAACAGCTCCTCGACCCGGCGGCGCAGCTGGTTCACGTTCAGGTGGCTGGTGTCGATGATCACGTCGGCCTGCTCGCGGGCCTCCTCCAGCAGCGTCCGCTCGACCGCGATGCCGTCGGCCAGCCGTCCGTCGCCCTGCAACGGGTGCGAGCGGCGCACGCTCTCGAACCGGCGGATCAGCACCTCGTCGTCGGCGTCGACGAAGACCACCCGGGGCTGGAAACCGCGCTCACGCAGCTCCCGGATCGCCCCGGCCAGGTCGGTGGAGAACGCGCGCGAGCGCACGTCCAGCACCATCGCCGTACGCCGGGCCGCGCCGCCGGCCTTGAACGCCAGCTCGGCCATGTCCAGCAGCAGCGCCTGGGGCAGGTTGTCGACCACGTAGTAGCCGACGTTCTCCAGCGCCCGGGCCACGGTGCTGCGCCCCCCGCCGGACAGGCCGGTCACCACCACCAGGGAGGTGTCCGACTCGGCCGACGCCGTCTCCCCCTCGGTCGGCCCCAGGTCACCCGCTGTACGCGCCTCGCTCACCCGCTACCCCCAGCCGTGGCGCCGCGGCCGGTCGGCCGCGCATGGTCAATCAGCGACTCTAACGGCTGCGACCCGGTCCGGGATTCCACGGGGTGACGACCGGAACATGTCGCCGCGTTCGTGACGGCTCGCCGCGACGGGCGGTGTCGGGGGACGCTCGTAGACTGCGCGGATGGTCTCCCCCACCGACGAGCGGACCAACGCCCCGCAGACCGACGACGCGCTTCAGGTGCTGCGCCGGGTCTTCGGGTACGACGCCTTCCGCGGCTTCCAGCAGGAAATCGTCGAGCACGTGGTGGCCGGCGGCGACGCGCTGGTGCTCATGCCCACCGGCGGCGGCAAGTCGCTGTGCTACCAGATCCCCGCGCTGGTCCGCGACGGCGTGGCGGTGGTGGTCTCCCCGCTGATCGCGCTCATGCAGGACCAGGTCGACGCGCTCACCGCGGTCGGCGTCCGGGCCGGGTTCCTCAACTCGACCCAGGATCCCGCGCAGCGGCGCCGGGTCGAGGCGGCCTACCTCGCCGGTGAGCTGGACCTGCTCTACCTCGCCCCGGAAGGGCTCGCCGTGCGCTCCACGATCGGCCTGCTGGAACGCGGCCGGATCGCGCTGTTCGCGATCGACGAGGCGCACTGCGTCTCGCAGTGGGGGCACGACTTCCGTCCCGACTATCTCAACCTGTCGATGCTGCACGAGCGCTGGCCGGACGTACCGCGGATCGCGCTGACCGCCACCGCGACCCGTGCGACGCGCACCGAGATCGCCACCCGGCTGCGGCTCACCGAGGCCCGGCACTTCGTGGCCAGCTTCGACCGGCCCAACATCCAGTACCGCATCGTCCCCAAGCGGGAGCCCCGCCGTCAGCTGCTGGGCCTGCTGCGCGACGAGCA
The DNA here is from genome assembly GCF_008868145.1 of Micromonospora sp. AMSO1212t. NCBI lineage: Bacteria > Bacillati > Actinomycetota > Actinomycetes > Micromonosporales > Micromonosporaceae > Micromonospora > Micromonospora sp. AMSO1212t. Next base: position 24,986 of record NZ_WBKS01000019.1, on the reverse strand, counting down.
CCCGGGCGACGCCGGCATCGTCTACTGCCTGTCCCGGGCCTCGGTGGAGAAGACCGCCGAGTTCCTGGTCGCCAACGGCATCCCCGCGCTGCCGTACCACGCCGGGCTGGACGCCTCGACCCGCGCCGCCAACCAGCAGCGCTTCCTGCGCGAGGACGGCCTGGTCATGGTCGCCACCATCGCGTTCGGCATGGGCATCGACAAGCCCGACGTGCGCTTCGTCGCCCACCTGGACCTGCCGAAGTCGGTCGAGGGCTACTACCAGGAGACCGGCCGCGCCGGGCGCGACGGGCTGCCGTCCACCGCCTGGCTGGCGTACGGGCTCCAGGACGTGGTGCAGCAACGCAAGATGATCGAGACGTCGGAGGGCGACCTGGCGCACCGGCGCAACCTCGCCGCCCACCTGGACGCGATGCTGGCGCTCTGCGAGACGGTCCGCTGCCGCCGCGCCCAGCTGCTCGAATACTTCGGCGAGACCGAGGTGGCCGACTGCGGCAACTGCGACACCTGCCTCGAACCGCCGGAGTCCTGGGACGGCACCGTCGCCGCGCAGAAGCTGCTGTCCACCGTCTACCGGCTCGACCGCGAGCGCAACCAGCGGTTCGGCGCCGGGCACAGCATCGACATCCTGCTCGGCAAGCACACCGACAAGATCGATCAGCACGGCCACGACGCGCTGAGCACCTTCGGCATCGGCACCGAGTTGCGCGAGGCCGAGTGGCGTGGCGTGGTGCGGCAACTGCTCGCCGAGGGTCTGCTCGCCGTCGAGGGCGACTACGGCACGCTGGCGCTGACCGAGGCCAGCGCGGACGTGCTCGGCCGCCGCCGTACGGTCACCCTGCGCAAGGAGCCGGAGCGCCCGGCCGGCCGGTCCGCCAAGCCGCGGGGCGCGGCCACCGTCGTCGCCGACCTCTCCCCCGCCGCCGCGCCCGTCTTCGAGCGGCTCCGCGCGTGGCGCGCGGCCACCGCCAAGGAACAGGGCGTCCCGGCGTACGTCATCTTCCACGACGCGACACTGCGGCAGATCGCCGCCGAGCCGCCCACCTCGCTGGCTGAGCTGTCCCGGGTCAACGGGGTCGGCGAGAACAAGCTCGCCAAGTACGGCGAGGCGATCCTGGCCGTCCTCGCCGAGTCCTGACACACGCACGACAGGGCCCGACCCCTGTGGTGGGGTCGGGCCCTGTCGCGTGCTCTTGCTCTTGCTGTGCAGTCGTGTGTGCGGCGGGGTGGTGGTCAGCTGGTGCTGTAGCCGCGGGTGGCGATCCAGTCGGCGAGGTTGTCGATGTTCATGCGGTAGGTGGCGGTGTTGGGGTTGGCGCTGTCGGCGATGGTGACGGTGTGGCCGTCGTCGCGGTAGCCGATGACGCTGATGTAGTGGCCGCCTTCGAAGGAGTGGGTGGTGCCGTCGGTGTCGGTGGCGGTGCCGGCGATGTTGGCGACCACGGCCCGGCCGGCGTCGACGGTCTTGACGACGTCGGCGCGTAGGGCGTCGGTCTGCTTGTCGTCGGCCTTGGGGGTGCTGATCTCGACGGACTTGTAGGCGTTGCTGGCGCCGGTTTCCTTGTTCAGTACGGGGGTGATGTCGTTGATGCTGTTGGTGCCGGCTTCGGTGGTGCCCATCTCGCGGGCCATGGCGTGGACGTCGATGTTCTTGCCCTGTACGGACAGGGCGTTGCGGGCGGCGGCGGGGCCGCAGAAGTAGAAGTTGGGCTGGGCCTCGTAGCGCACGTCGAGTTCCCGCTCGCCGTGGCCCTTGCGGTCGGCGACAGCGGCGGTGGTGTTGCCGGTGGGGGTGGCGTGGGCGGCGATCGCGGGGCCGGCGATGCCTCCGGTGGTGGCGGCGATACCGGCAGCGGTCAGAACGGTCTTACGCAGCAGAGTGGTAGCCATGATGGTTGCCTCCCTGTTGGGGGATGACCGCGGCGGGGGCGCCGCGGAAGGGGGGAAGTCTTCGGGGGTGCCCGTCAGAGAGCGGGCTGTGGTGGCGCGGGTGGCCCGAGGGGGCCTGCTCCGCGGCTCGGGGGTGTAACGACGTGCGGGCCGGGGCCATTCCCGGCGACGGCGGGGTGCCCGTCGCTCGGGGATGTAACGACGACCGGGCCGGGCCGATTCCCCGACCTGCCGCGGCTGCGGCTGCCGGGGCGGGCCGGGTGTTCGGCGCTCGGCCCTGGTGCCGGGGCGGTCAGCCATGTACAACGCCCCGCGCCCGCCGCCGATTCCACCCGCACGATGGCACCGACCACACCCACGCCCCGCAACCGAACCGGACACAGCTCACCAAACCCGTCACGCCATCGCCCGGGCCGGGCTGCACCACCACGCGATCTTGCACTTTGCTCCCCGGCGAGCTCCCGCAAAACGGACATCTCGCGGGCATCAAGTGCAAGATCGCGCGAGAATCGGATGCCTGCTGCGGGGCTAGCGGGCGCCCCTTCCGCGACATGAGATTGGCAGGCCACGTGATGGGAGCCAGCGAGATCTTGGTAGGAAACGGCCCTCATAGGGGCCGTTTCCTACCAAGATCTGTCAGGGCTTTCAGAATGTGGGACAGAGTCGCACCAAATGGGAAGCTCACCGTCAGTGGAACCTGATGGGTGTCAAACGGGGGCGGAGACACCCATGAGGTTCCACCTCGGGCGTGACAGTGACGTGCCGGCAAGCCGGACAGCGAGCAAAGCCGGACGGCGAGCAGCGAAAGTCAGGAACGGGGGGCGGCGTCGGCTGGGGAGCCGTCCAGCGCGGCCAGGATCGCCTCGGCCGTACGCCTGCCCACCCCGGGCACCTCGGTGATCTCCTCCACCGTGGCGGCGGACAGCCGCTTCAGCGAGCCGAAGTGCCGCAGCAGCGCCTTGCGGCGCACCTCGCCGAGACCGGGGACGTTGTCCAGCGCCGATTCGGTCATCCGCTTCGAGCGCCGCTGGCGGTGGAACGTGATGGCGAAGCGGTGGGCCTCGTCGCGTACGCGTTGCAGCAGGTAGAGCGCCTCGGAGGTGCGCGGCAGGATCACCGGGAACTCGTCGTCGGGCAGCCAGACCTCCTCCAGCCGCTTGGCCAGCCCGCACAGCGCCACGTCGTCGATGCCCACCTCGGCGAGCGCCTTCGCGGCGGCGGCGACCTGGGGCGGGCCGCCGTCGACCACGACGAGCTGCGGCGGGTACGCGAACTTGCGCGGCCGCCCTGTGGTCGGGTCGATGCCGGGCCGGTCGGGGTCGGAGGCGGTCTCCTCACCCAGCTCACCGGTCTCGGCACGGGCGTCGAGGTAGCGGGCGAAGCGCCGCCGCAGCACCTCGGACATGGCCGACAGGTCGTCGGTGGCGCCGCGCACGATGAACCGGCGGTATTCGTTCTTGCGGGGCAGCCCGTCCTCGAACACGACCATGCTGGCGACCACGTCGGTGCCCTGGATCTGCGACACGTCGAAGCACTCGATGCGCAGCGGCGACGTGTTCATGGCCAGGGCGTCGGCGATCTCGTCGAGCGCCTGGCTGCGGGTGGTCAGGTCACCGGCCCGCTTGAGCTTGTGCCGGGCCAGCGCGTCCTTGGCGTTGCGTTCGACGGTCTCCAGCAGCGACCGTTTGTCGCCGCGCTGCGGCACCCGCAGCGACACCCGGCTGCCCCGGCGGGCGGTGAGCCAGTCGGCGAGCGCGTCGGCGTCGCCGGGCAGCTCGGGGACGAGCAGCTCGCGGGGCACGTCGGCCTCGCCCTGCTCGCCGCCGTACACCTGGGTGCAGAAGTGGTGCACGAGGTCGCCGGTGGTCAGATCCTCGGTCTTCTCCACCACCCAGCCACGCTGGCCGCGCACCCGGCCGCCGCGGACGTGGAACACCTGCACGGCGGCTTCGAGCGGGTCGTCGGCGAAGGCGACCACGTCGGCGTCGGTGCCGTCGCCGAGCACCACCGTCTGCTTCTCCATCGCCCGGCGCAGCGCCGCGACGTCGTCGCGCAGCCGGGCGGCCCGCTCGAACTCCAGCTGCTCGCTGGCGTCGAGCATCTCCTTCTCCAGCCGCCGGACCATGGTGTCGGTGCGGCCGGCCATGAAGTCGCAGAAGCCGTCGATGATCTCCCGGTGCCGTTCGGCGGTGACGCTGCCGACGCACGGCGCGGAGCACTTGCCGATGTAACCGAGCAGGCAGGGCCGGCCGACCTGCCCGGCCCGCTTGAACACCCCGGAGGAGCAGGTCCGCGCCGGGAAGACCCGCAGCAGCAGGTCGAGCGTCTCGCGGATCGCCCAGGCGTGCGAGTACGGCCCGAAGTAGCGCACGCCCTTGCGCTTCACGCCGCGCATGACCTGCAACCGGGGGTATTCCTCGTCGAGCGTGACCGCGAGATAGGGGTACGACTTGTCGTCGCGGTAGCGGACGTTGAACCGGGGGTCGTACTGCTTGATCCAGGTGTATTCCTGCTGGAGCGCCTCGACCTCGGTGGCGACGGTGATCCAGTCGACCGACTCGGCGGTGAACACCATCTGCCGGGTGCGCTGGTGCAGGCCGACCGGGTCGGCGAAGTAGGAGTTGAGCCGGCTGCGCAGGTTGCGCGCCTTGCCGACGTAGATCACCCGGCCGGTGCCGTCGCGGAAGCGGTAGACCCCTGGCGACTCCGGGATGGTGCCGGGCGCGGGACGGTAGGTCGAGGGGTCAGCCACGGCGTCAAGCCTAGTCCGCACCCCTGACACCCGACCGTAGCCGCGCCCCCGCCGGCCACCGGCCGACGGGGGCGCGGACGGGTCAGGCCAGCTTGATCTGGTCGCCGTCGACCTTGATCTCCTTCGCCGCGAGCGGCTTGGTGGCCGGGCCGCCCTTCACCGAGCCGTCGACGATCGAGAACCGGCTGTTGTGGCAGGTGCAGTTGATCGTGCCGCCGTCGACGTTCGACACCGGGCAGCGCTGGTGGGTGCAGATCGGGTCGAACGCCTTGAACTGGCCGGCCTCCGGCTGGGTGATCACCACGCCCTGGCTGGCGAAGACGGCGCCGCCGCCGACCGGGATGTCCGAGGTGCGCGCCAGCGCGCTGCCGCCGTCCCGGTCGCCGCCGCCGGCGTCGCCGGTCGCGGTGGCGCCGGGCGGGCCGCCGCTGGTCGGGGCGAGCCCGGGGGACGCGTCGTCGTCGCTGCCGCAGCCCGCGAGCACCACGGCCGCGCCGACCGCTCCGGCTCCGGCGAGCAGGGTACGGCGGCTCTGGGTGACCGGTCGGGTCAGCGCCTGATCATCACTCATGTCCGGCCTTTCTCTCGGCTTACTGCGGAAACACGCACCAGCGTGGGGCACGGTTCATACTGGCGCGTCACAGGCCGGGCATTCGCTGCCCGGCCTGCGAAAACGCGTACCGGACGGGTCAGCGCGCCCCGGCGGGGACCTTGCGGGCCCGCGACTTGGCGCTGCCGTTGGCCTTGGCCGCCCGGGTGGTGGCCGCCTTGGCGCCCTTGGCCTCGCCGTCGAGCTTGAGGATCGGCCGCAGGAACTCCCCGGTGTGGCTGTCCGGCACCTCGGCGACCTCCTCCGGCGTGCCGGTGGCGATGACGGTGCCGCCCCGGTGACCGCCCTCGGGGCCCATGTCGATCAGCCAGTCGGCCGTCTTGATCACGTCGAGGTTGTGCTCGATGGTGATGACCGTGTTGCCCTTGTCGACCAGGCCCTCCAGCACCATCAGCAGCTTGCGGATGTCCTCGAAGTGCAGGCCGGTGGTGGGCTCGTCGAGCACGTAGACGGTGCGGCCGGTGGAGCGCTTCTGGAGTTCGGAGGCGAGCTTGACGCGCTGCGCCTCGCCGCCGGACAGCGTCGGCGCGGGCTGGCCGAGACGGACGTAGCCGAGGCCGACGTCGACGAGCGTCTTGAGGTGCCGGTGGATGGCCGGGATGGCGGAGAAGAAGTCGGCCGCCTCCTCGATCGGCATGTCCAGCACCTCGGCGACCGTCTTGCCCTTGTAGTGCACCTCGAGCGTCTCGCGGTTGTAGCGCGCGCCCTTGCACACCTCGCAGGGGACGTAGACGTCCGGCAGGAAGTTCATCTCGATCTTGATGGTGCCGTCGCCGGAGCACGCCTCGCAGCGCCCGCCCTTGACGTTGAACGAGAACCGGCCCGGGCCGTACCCCCGGACCTTGGCCTCGGTGGTCTCCGCGAAGAGCTTGCGGACGTGGTCCCAGACGCCGGTGTAGGTGGCCGGGTTGGAGCGCGGCGTCCGCCCGATCGGCGACTGGTCCACGCCGACGACCTTGTCCACGTGCTCCAGACCGGTGACCCGGGTGTGCCGACCGGGCACCAGCCGGGCGCCGTTGATCTGGTTCGCCAGCACGGCGTAGAGGATGTCGTTGACGAGCGTCGACTTGCCCGAGCCGCTGACGCCGGTGACCGCGATGAGCTGGCCCAGCGGGAAGCCCACGGTGAGGTTGCGCAGGTTGTGCTCGCGGGCGCCGTGCACCACCAGCTCGCGGCCCGGGGTCTGCGGCCGGCGGGCGGCCGGCGTCGGGATCGACTTTCGCCCGGCCAGGTACGCCCCGGTGACCGACTCGGCGTTGTCCAGCAGCGCCGGCACCGACCCGCTGTGCACGATCTCGCCGCCGTGCTCGCCCGCGCCCGGGCCGATGTCGACGATCCAGTCCGCCACCCGGATGGTGTCCTCGTCGTGCTCGACCACGATCAGCGTGTTGCCCAGGCCGCGCAGCCGCAGCAGCGTCTCGATGAGCCGGTGGTTGTCGCGCTGGTGCAGGCCGATCGAGGGCTCGTCGAGCACGTAGAGCACGCCGACCAGGCCGGAGCCGATCTGGGTGGCCAGCCGGATGCGCTGGGCCTCACCGCCGGAGAGCGTGCCGGCCGGGCGGTCCAGCGAGAGGTAGTCCAGGCCGACGTCGAGCAGGAACTTCAGCCGGGCGTTGATCTCCTTGAGCACCCGCTCCGCGATCATCTTCTGCCGGTCGGTCAGCTCGATGCCGGCGAGCAGGTCGGCCGCCTCGCCGACGGAGAGGTTGCAGACCTCGGCGATGCTCTTGCCGGCCAGGGTGACCGCGAGCACCTCCGGCTTGAGCCGGGTGCCGCCGCAGGCCGCGCAGGGCACGTCCCGCATGTAGCCCTCGTACTTGTCCCGGGACCACTCCGACTCGGTGTCGGTGTGCCGGCGCTCGATCCACTGCACCACGCCCTCGAACCCGGTGTAGTAGGAGCGCTCACGGCCGTACTTGTTGCGGTAACGCACGTGCACCTGGTCGTCGGAGCCGTGCAGGATCGTCTTCTGCGCCCGCGACGGCAGCGCCCGCCACGGCGTGTCGATGTCGAAGTGCTCGGCCTCGCCGAGCGCCTCCAGCAGCCGCAGGAAGTATTCGAGGTTGTGCCCGGTGGCCCAGGGCTGGATCGCGCCGTCGCGCAGCGTGCGTTCCGGGTCGGGGATGACCAGCTCGGGGTCCACCTCCTTCTTGGTGCCGAGGCCGGTGCACTCCGGGCAGGCGCCGTAGGGGGCGTTGAAGGAGAAGACCCGGGGTTCCAGGTCCTCGATGGCGAGCGGGTGGTCGTTCGGGCAGGCCAGGTGCTCGGAGTAGCGGCGCTCCCGGGCCGGGTCGTCCTCCGGCAGGTCGACGAAGTCGAGCAGCACCAGGCCGCCGGAGAGGCCGAGCGCGGCCTCGACCGAGTCGGTCAGCCGCTGCTTGGCGCTCGGCTTGACGCTGAGCCGGTCGATCACCACCTCGATGGTGTGCTTCTCCTGCTTCTTGAGCTTCGGCGGCTCGGTGAGCGGGTGCACCACGCCGTCGACCCGGGCACGGGCGTAGCCCTTGGCCTGGAGTTCGGCGAACAGGTCGACGTACTCGCCCTTGCGGCCGCGCACCACCGGCGCGAGCACCATGAACCGGGTGCCCTCGGCCATCGCCAGGACCCGGTCGACGATCTGCTGCGGGCTCTGCTTGGAGATCCGCTCGCCGCAGATCGGGCAGTGCGGCTCGCCGATGCGGGCGAACAGCAGGCGGAGGTAGTCGTAGACCTCGGTGATCGTGCCGACGGTGGAGCGCGGGTTGCGCGAGGTGGACTTCTGGTCGATGGAGACGGCGGGACTGAGGCCCTCGATGAAGTCGACGTCGGGCTTGTCCATCTGGCCGAGGAACTGCCGGGCGTACGACGACAGCGACTCGACGTAGCGGCGCTGCCCCTCGGCGAAGATGGTGTCGAACGCCAGGCTCGACTTGCCCGAACCGGAGAGCCCGGTGAAGACGATCAGGGCGTCCCGGGGCAGGTCGAGACTGACGTCACGCAGGTTGTGCTCGCGCGCGCCACGGATGATCAGTCGGTCGGCCACGGTGCGTGTGCTCCCGGAAGAAGAATATGAGGCGGATCTGTGCACCAGACGCCGGGTCTGGGTGGTTTTCACAGGTTGTCGGGGCGCAGAAAAGACGCCTCGGCAACTCTAGCCCCGACGTATGACAACTTCCGTCGCGCGAACATTCCCCCAGCTCAGGCCGGTCGGGCGGGAACCACGCAGGTCCACCCGACCGGCCCGTGCGGGCTCAGAATGCCCCGGGAGCGGGCGGGGTCGCCGGACGTCCGGTGCGTCGCCGCCCGCCCCGCCGGCCGCCCCGCCGTTCGGCCGCCAGCCGGGCCGCGCGGCGACCGCCCTCGTACTCGATCTCCCGCTGCAGCCGGCGCCAGCTCTCCCAGCGGCGCACCGGCAGCGCGCCGTCGTCAAGCGCGGCCCGCACCGCGCAGCCCGGCTCGGCGTCGTGGGCGCAGTCGGCGTACCGGCAGCCGGCGGCCAGCTCGGTGATGTCGGCGAACGCCCGGTCCAGGCCGGACGCGCCGTCGAGCAGGCCGACCGCCCGTACGCCGGGGGTGTCCAGCACCGCTCCCCCACCCGGCAGCGGCACCAGCGACCGCCAGGTGGTGGTGTGCCGGCCCTTGCCGTCGACGCGGCGGATCGCCTGGGTGCGCATCACGTCCGCCCCGGCCAGCGCGTTGACCAGGCTCGACTTGCCGGCGCCGGAGGGGCCGAGCAGGCCGAGCGTGCGTCCCGGGGCGACCTGCCTGCGCAGCGGCGCCAGGCCGGTGCCCCGCTCGGCGCTGACCGCGAGCACCGGCACACCGGGCGCGAGGTCGGCCAGCTGCCGGGCCACCGCCGCCGGGTCGGCGGCCAGGTCGGCCTTGGTGAGCACGACGAGCGGCTCCGCCCCTGATTCGTGGACCAGGGAGAGCAGCCGTTCGATCCGCGCGGCGTCCGGTTCCGGGTGCACCGGCTCGACCACCGCGGCGGCGTCGAGGTTGGCGGCCAGCACCTGGCCGCTGGCGTCCTTGCCCGCGGTACGCCGCACCAGGGCGGTACGCCGCGGCAGCACCGCCTCCACCGTGACCGGGCCGTCCGGCCAGGTGGACAGCAGTACCCAGTCGCCCGCGCAGGGCAGCGCGGTCAGGTCGCGGGCGGCGGCGGACAGCACGCCGCCGCCGAGGCTGGCCCGCACCGGCCCCTGCGGGCACAGCACGGTGCAGACGCCCCGGTCCACCCGGGCGACCCGCCCGTGACGGTGGCCGGCGCGCCGGTCGAGATGGGCCGCCCAGCCGGCGTCCCAGCCGAGGGCGGTCAGATCGAGAGTCATGGTGTCCTCATCGGTGTCGAGGGGGAGGTACGGCGGAACACACGGGCTGCGACCGGCATGCGCACCACCTCCCCTCCGACTCCCGGTGCCGCGTTCGCGACGACGTGGACCCCGGCGCGTCCGGCGCCGGCGGCGATGTCGTCGGCCCCGACGGTAGGTGGCACGCCGACGCGCCGAAAGCGATTTCCCCCCGGGCACGGCCCGGTCCGGCCAGCTAGGGTCGGACGCGTGAGAACGAGATGACGAGCGACCCCCTGCTGCTGACCGGCGCGCTGACCGAGGCGAACGACCGGCTGCTGCGTACCGTGTCCGGCCTGACCGCCGCGGACGTCGCGGCGCCCTCGCTGCTGCCGGGCTGGACCCGCGCGCACGTGCTCACCCACCTGGCCCGCAACGCCGACGGGTTCGTCAACCTGCTCACCTCGGCGCGCACCGGCGAGGAGATCCCGATGTACGCCTCGGCGCAGGCCCGCGCCGACGACATCGACGCCGGCGCCGGGCGCGGCCCGGCCGACCTGCTGGACGACGTACGCCGCAGCGGCCAGCGCTTCGACGCGGCGGTCGCGGCGATGCCCGTGGAGGCCTGGGGCGCCACCGTGCAGACCCGGCGCGGCCCGTGGCCGGCCGCGATGCTGGTCTGGGGCCGGCTGCGCGAGGTCGAGGTGCACCACGTCGACCTGGCGGCCGGGTACCGGCCGGCGGACTGGCCGGAGGCGTTCGCCCAGCGGCTGCTGCACGAGGTGGTGACCGGGCTGGCCGGCAACCCGGCCGCGCCCGCCATGGTGCTGCGTTTCGACGGCGCGGCGTCCGAACTCGTCGTGGGTGACCCCGAGGGGGCGCCCACGGTCACCGGCCCCGCGCCGGAACTCGCCGCCTGGCTGACCGGCCGGGGCGCGGGCGAGCTGCTCACCGTCGAACCCGACGGCCCTCTGCCGAACCCACCGGAATGGATCTGAACATCGTCATGACCTACACCGGAGACGTCACGCCCGGCGGTCCGCCGGCCGTGCGCGAGCTCGACCGGCTCACCGTCACCAAGTTGTCGGTGGGCCCGATGGACAACAACGCCTATCTGCTGCGCTGCCACGCCACCGGCGAGCAGGTGCTGATCGACGCCGCGAACGAGGCGCCGCGCCTGCTGGAGCTGGTCGGCGACGGCGGGCTGGCGGCTGTGGTGACCACCCACCAGCACATGGACCACTGGGTCGCGCTGGAGGAGGTGGTGGCCAAGACCGGGGCGCGCGCGCTGGTGCACACCGACGACGCCGAGGGCCTGCCGATCGAGGCCGAGCGGCTCGGCGACGGCGACACGGTGCCGGTCGGTGACTGCGCGCTGGAGGTCATCCACCTGCGCGGGCACACGCCGGGTTCGATCGCGCTGCTCTACCGCGACCCGGCCGGCGCCCCGCACCTGTTCACCGGCGACTCGCTCTTCCCCGGTGGCGTGGGGAACACGGACCAGGACCCGGAGCGTTTCGGCCGGCTCATCGACGACGTCGAGGCCAAGCTCTTCGACCGGCTGCCGGACGACACCTGGTTCTACCCGGGCCACGGCAAGGACAGCACCATCGGCGCCGAGCGGCCCGCGCTGCCGCAGTGGCGCGCCCGCGGCTGGTGAGCACGCCCGGCCCGGCCTCCCCCGTGACGGCCGGGCCGGGCGCGGTCAGCCGGTGACCGCCCGCAGCCGGCGCCGGGTGGCGAGCAGCACCGGGCCGGCCAGCAGCAGCCCGACCGCCATGGTCAGCACCGTGGGGTTGAACGCGCCGGGCAGCAGGCCGGTCAGCGTCCGCGCGGCGAGCCCCAGCGCCACGTAGAGCCCGGCCCACGCGGTGGCCCCCAACGCCGCGCAGGCCAGGAACCGCCGGTACGACATCCGCAGCCCGCCGGCGGCCAGCGGCAGCAACGCGTTGAACACCGGCAGGAACGGCGCCACCAGCACGATCCGTCCGCCGCCGCGGTGCAGCAGCGTCTCGGCGGCGGCCCAGCGGGACTCGCCGATCCAGCCGCCCACCCGGCTGTCCCGCAGCCGCCCGCCCCAGCGCCGGCCCGCGAAGAAGCTCAGCGACCAGCCGGCCAGGCATCCGGCGACCACAGTCGCGACGGCCAGCGCCCCACCGGCCGGACGATCCGCGCCGACCGCCGCGAGGACCGCGGCGTCGCCGGGCACCAGCACCCCGATCAGGGGTACGGCGTCGGCGAGCATGACCACGCCGAGCAGCCCCATCAGCAGGGTGGTGGGCAGCTCACCGGCGGCGGCCACGAATTCGTTCATGAGCTGCACGCTATGCGGCGGCTGCCCGCCGGCACATCGGGCATGATCCCCCAGTGGTCCCCGACACCCGGCCGGGCAGACCCCTAGGGTCGGCCGGGTCACCGGGGCCGGAGCACCTGCACCCGGCGTACCGGGGTGTCGACCGAGGGTTCGGTGGTCGGCACCGGATAGCTCGCCACCAGTTCCAGCCCGTCCGGTGGCAGGTGGCCCCGGTCCGGGTCGCCGACCAGCACCTGCACACCGTGTGCGGCGCAGCGCCGCAGGTAGGGCAGGACCCGGGCGGCCAGGCCGGCGTCGTAGAGCGCGTCCCCGGCCACCAGCAGGTCGGCGCCCGCCACCCCGTCGAGCAGGTCGGCGCCGTCGGCGGTCACCCGGACCCGGTTGGCCCGGGCGTTGACGGTGACCGCCGCCACCGCGTACGGGTCGATGTCGTTGGCGACCACCTGGTCGGCCCCGGCGAGCGCGGCGGCGATGGCGACCAGCCCCGATCCGGCGCCCAGGTCGAGCACCCGCCGCCCGGCGGCCAGCTCGGGGTGGTCCAGCAGGTGCCGGGCGAGCGCCTGACCACCGGCCCAGACCGACGCCCAGTACGGCGGCGGCAACGACCGCCCGGCTGCGGCCTCCATCCGGGCCCACCACAGGATGGCGTCCTCGGCCAGGTGCAGGCGTACCTCCGGCACGAACGGCGTACCGACCAGGCGCAGGCGGTCCGGGCCCGCGCCGGGCGCCGCGATCTCCTGCTCCAGGTCGGCCAGAGCCGTCTGCCTGCTCATCGGGGCAAGCATGCCGCGCCGCGCCGGACGCCGGGGTCATTTTGCCCGGCGCGGCACGTATTCACGGGCGCGCCGCGCGCTTCCGGCAGCGAATTCCGGTCCGGACGGTTACTGTCGGGGTGGTACAGGGCGATCACCGGCCGCGGAGCCGGTGCTCGCTCGCATTGAACAGGGAGAGACGCATGGCAACCGGCACGGTCAAGTGGTTCAACTCGGAAAAGGGCTTCGGGTTCATCGAGCAGGACGGCGGAGGCCCGGACGTGTTCGTCCACTACTCGGCCATCCAGAGCGGTGGCTACCGCGAGCTGAACGAGGGTCAGAAGGTCGAGTTCGAGGTGACCCAGGGGCAGAAGGGCCCGCAGGCGGACAACGTTCGTCCGATGTAGCGCGTGCCGGTGGCGGCGGTCGGGCTCCGACCGCCGCCGCAGTACATCATCAGGACGGCGCGGTCGGCAGGTCGCGTCGTCTCCGTAGTGGCCCGGCGAGCAGGATCAGCGGGGTCAGCGCCAGCCAGGCGGTCATCGCCCGGATCGCGCCGTGCGGCCCCCAGGCCGCGCCCAGCGCCCCGGCGAGCAGGGCGGCCAGCGGAATCGTCCCGTAGTTGAGCAGGTGCATGCTCACCGTGACGCGGCCGAGCAGCCGGTGCGGCGTGTACGTCTGCCGGAAGCTGCCCTTTACGACGTTGCCGATCGCGACGCCCAGGCTCACCAGCATGCCGCCGAGCACCAGCCAGGCTGTGCGCGCGCCGGCACCGGCGAGTGGGATCAGCAGCGCGGGCGGCCCGGTCAGGGCGCCGGCCAACAGCAGCGTGCGGGCGGTTCCGAGCCGGCGGGCCAGGCGCGCGGCCAGCGCGGCCCCGACCACTCCGCCGAGGCTGGCCAGTCCGATCAGGAGGCCGACCAGCCCGGCGGGCAGCTCGGCCGAGCGGACCAGGAACACCACGAGCACGGCCTGGTAGCCGGTAAGCCCGATGTTGCTCGCCGCCCCGAAGACCGTCAGCACCCGCAGGTACGGGTCGTGGACGACGAACCGCAGCCCGGCGGCGACCTCCCGGCGCAGTGACGTCGTCCCGGTGCCCCGGTGCGGCCGCGCCTCGACCGCGCTGATGCGGCGCAGGCAGAGCGCGGAGAGCAGGAAGGTCAGCGCGTCCAGCGCCACCGCTGTCACCGCGCCGACGAGCTGGGCGATCAGACCCGCCAGTCCCGGGCCGACGAGGTAGCTCGCGGTCTGGGTGGCGTGCAGCCGGGCGTTTGCCTCGGGCACCTGCTCGGGACGCAGCAGCGTGGGCAGGTAGACCTGGTCGGCGGTCTCGAAGAAGACCCGGGCCAGCCCGGCGCCGAGCGCCACGGCCAGCAGGTGCCCGACGGTGAGCAGCCCGAGCAGGGCGGCCGCCGGGACGCTCGCGAACAGCGCGGCGGCGACCAGGTCGGCGGCGATCATCACGGGACGGCGTCGGACCCGGTCGACCCACGCCCCGACCGGAAGGCCGGCGAACAGCCAGGGCAGCCACGCCGCGGCGGTGAGCACCGCCACCTGGAAGGTCGTCGCGTCGAGCACCGCGACCGCGACCAGCGGCAGCGCCACGGCGGTCATGTTGCTGCCCACGGCACTGACCGTGTGACCGGTCCACAGCAGCCGGAAGTCGCGGTGCCGGAACAGCCGGCCGGGCGGCGCTTCGACCGGCCCGGAGGTGCGCGCGGGGGCGGTCACAACGGGCGCCCCGGTAAGGTGTTCGCGGCCGGCGCCGGAACGCCGTGGGCGGTCACGGCCGGCCCGGGACGCCGTGGGCGAATACGAAGACCGGCTCGCGCCGCTGCCCGTCGTCGGGGACGGGCCGGTCCGACCAGCGGGTGAGCAGGGCGATCACCTCACGGCCGAGCACGTCCAGCTCGTCCGGGGTCAGGTGCAGCCAGTGGTCGGTGCTGAACGGGGCGTCGTTCCAGGCGGCGCGCGTCTCGTCCGACGCGGTGTGCCAGGCCCGCACCAGCTCGGTGTGCCGCTCCAGGTTGAGCGACCCGGCGGCCTCGACGACCACTCGGGTGGACGGGTCGTCGCCGAAGTCGGACTCGGACCAGCGCACGCCCCGGTTGCGGGGCTTCCACCAGCGTTCCCGGCGGTCGCGGGCCAGCTCGGGCGCCTCGACCAGCAGGTCGGCGGCCGCGAGCACCTTGAGGTGGTGACTCACGTTCGCCGGGGCCTGGCCGGTGTGCTCGGCGAGCATGCCGACGGTGCACGGGCCGTACACCTTGAGCGCGTCCATGAGCCGGCGGCGCAGTGGGTGGGCGAGCGCGGCGAGCACCCGCGAGTCGGTGACCTGCCGGACGGTGGGCTGTTCCATGCGGGGAGTCTGGCATTCGCAAGAGCTGTTGCGCAACAGCTCTTGCGAAATGGGCCGGACTGCGGCGCCGCGACGCGAGGCCGCGGCGCCGGACGGTCAGGCGGTCAGCCGGCGGGACAGTTCGTCGGCCACGTCGCGGGCGATCTGCGGCGGGATGGCCTCGGCGATCTTCTCCGGCGGCAGCCCGGCCAGCACCCCGGAGACGATCTGTTCCTCGTCGGTGAAGTCCTTGCCGGACAGTTCGTTCACCTGCGCCACCAGCGCCGGCCAGGCGCGCAGCATCGCCAGCATCTGCTGCAACGGCGAGTTCGCCATGGGCGGGTTGACCAGGCCGGTGGTGTTCGCCGGCGAGATGAGCCAGTTGCGCAGGTTCTGCAGGTCGGCCAGGACGTCGCCGACCGTACGGCCCTTCGAGCCGGTGTTCCCGATGAGTTTGTCGGTCTGTTCCATGTCGTCCTCCGGTTTCACGACGGCGATCATCCCGATCGCGGTGAGGTAGCGGCGGAACAGCGGGGTCTGGTCCCGTCCCGCCTTTGTGGAGTCGCGGAAGAAGCTGAAATGGGTGTGGAACAGGTGGCTGCTGTCACCGCTGGTCCGCCGCCCCAGCCGGTCCCAGCGGCGCACCGTCCGCCCGTCCGGGGAGTAGATGATCTCCCGGATGTCCCGGGTGTCGGCCGCGTTCGCCGCGCACTGCGCCACCATCCAGGCGGAGAAGGTCCGCAGGTTGTGCGTACCGCCGCCGGAGCGGACGGAGAAGGTGCCGACGTCCAGCGCGGACGCGTGCAGCGTGAGCCCGGACCGGTCCCGGCTGGACTCCACCACCGAGTAGTCGTTCTTGACGACCCGGTCGGAGCCGCAGTGGTAGCCGCCGCGATGGTTGACGTCGCCGACGATGCCGACCTCCGCCGGCTCCAGGTCGTCGGCGCGTACGGCCTTCTTGTCGACGTTGAGGTAGGTGAGTAACAGGTTCCGGACGGCCAGCAGGTTCGCCGGGGCCGACGTCATGGCAGCTCCCCTTCCGATCGATGACCGGCGAGGGCACGAAAATCACACCGCGTGATGACGTGCGATCCGCGGACGCGCCCCGCCGGATAACTGCACGGCACCGGGCACTTGCTCCGAGCTTAACCACGGTTAGGCGAAAGCGCCCAGCTCAGAGGGGGTTTTTTGAACTATCAGCCCGCTGTGGACGGTGCCGGCACGAGCGGCAGCACCAACGCCGAGGGATGCTCACAATCGTGGAGGATCTCCCGCCAGCCAGCACGGAGGGTCACAGCGGTGCCGAGTGGCTCGCCGGTGCCGGGGTTGCGCGCGTAGCGGGGATGGGCACCGCCGGAGACCTGCACCCGCAACCGGTGCCCGGGCGCGAAGCGGTACGCCGTCGGCCAGAGCGTCACCGGCACGGTGACCACTCCGGACGGATCGCGCGGGAACCGCCCGGGCTCGACGCGGACCAGGCCGTCGCAGACGTTCCAGGAGCGTCCGCGCCGGTCCACGTCGCACAGACGCACGAACACGTCCAGGTACGACAGTTCACTGCGCAGGTGGATCTCGGCGCGTACCGGCCCGGCCACCTCGACCGGGTCACGCAACGGCTCGCTGGTGTAGGTGAGCACGTCGGGGCGGGCCTCGACCGGCCGGTTGTCCACCGCGCCGGCCCGCTGGGCGACCAGCAGCGGGCCACCGAGCGACGGGGTGGGGTCGGCCGGGTCGTACCAGATCCGGTCCGGCGCGCTGCGCTCCTGCGGCTCCGGGGCCAGCCCGCCGGCGGAGCGCAGGTGCCACCGGGCGGGCGTGGCCGGTGGCGGCCAGTCCGGCAGGTCACGCCAGCCGCCGCCTTCGCCGCCGACGTGCACCCGCACCGGCGCGCGTTCCGGCCCGGGCCGCCCGGCCAGGTGGGCGTCGAGCCAGTCCAGGCCCTCCCGCAGCGAGGCCAGGAGCAGTCCCGGGCTGCCGTGCGTCCACGGCCCGACGACCAGGCGGGTTCGTGCCCCGGAGGCCCGCAGGCGGGCGTAGTCGTCGAGCTGGGCCGGCAGGAAGATGTCCTGCCAGCCGCCGACCATGGCGACCGGCGCGCGGACCTCGGTGATCCGGTCGCCGAAGACCCGGGTACGCCAGTAGCCGGCGTCGGGGGTGTGGTGGCGCAGCCACTCCTGGAAGAACGGCACCGTCACGCCGGTGGCGACCCGGTCGGCCTCGGCCAGCGGAAGGTGTGCCAGGGCGCGGGCGAGCCGGGGCTGGCCGCGCTTGAGTTCCCACTGCCGGGCCAGCCAGGGCACTGTCTGCGCCTGCAGCAGCTCGGCCCAGGTGAGCACCGTGTCCAGTGCGAACGACTCCCCCGCGTACGTGGAGTCGCGGGTGGCCGACGCGGTCACCACCGCGACCATCGCGCGCAGCTCGTCGCCCGCCTCGGCGGCGAGCGCCCACTGCACGAAGCCCTGGTAGCTGGCGCCGAACATGCCGAACGCGCCGGTCCACCAGGGCTGGCGGCGCAGCCAGTCCAGCGTGTCCAGGCCGTCGTCGCGCTCGTGCACGAGCGGGGCGAACTCGCCGTCGGAGCCGAACGTGCCGCGGCACGACTGGATCACCACGTGGAAGCCCCGCTCGGCGATCAGGCGGCCCAGCAGGCGGATCGGCCCACCCCGCCCGTACGGGGTGCGGATCAGCACACACGGCGCGGCGGGCAGGCCGGGCGCGTAGTGGTCGGTGCGCAGCGTCACGCCGTCGCGTACCCGGACCGGGACGTCCCGGGTGACGGCGACCCGCCCGGTGCGGGCGGCGGGCAGTCGCAGCGCCGCGGTGGCGGCCCGGGTGACCAGCCGCATGATCAGTCGGCCGGGCCGGACGCGGCGCCGCGACGGGGGGCCGCGCGGATCTCGTCCCGGTGGGTCCGCATGGAGTGCACCATCTCGGCCATGAACCGGTGCACCACCGCCAGCTCGTCGTCGCTGAAGCGCTCCATCACCTCGTCGGTACGGCGGCCCAGCGGCCCGAAGAAGCTCTGCGCGAGCGTGGCGCCGCGGTCGGCGTAGTGCAGGAGGATCTTGCGGCGGTCGGCGGTGTCCCGGTCGCGCCGGATGTGGCCGCCGCGTTCCAGCCGGTCGACGAGCGCGGTCACCGAGCCGGAGGAGAGGTTGAGCGCCTCGCCGAGCCGGCCGGGGGTGATCGGGTCGCCCACCAGCTCGGCCTCCATGACCGCGATCAGGGCGTACAGGTCGGTGGCGTTGAGCCCGTGCAGCCCGGCGAACGCGTGCCCGATGTGCTGCGCGTCGACCGAGTAACGACGCAGGTCGTTGGTGATGTCGGCCACCATGCGACCGCGCGGGTCGTCGCGTCGCCGGTACATCCTGTGCGCCGCCACCGCTTGCCGCCACCCCCCTGTCGAACAGTTCCGGTTGCAGCATAGAACCACCCCGGATAATCTCGCTCATCAAGATACTCGTTAAGAGAGAATCCCCCGCGACCAATATGTGAGGGCATCAGATGTCTCTGTTCACCCGCGTCGTCCGGGGCCGGCTGGCCGCCTGGCTCACGCTGGCCGCCGCGCTCGTCGTCGGCGTGGTCGCCTTCGGGCTACCGAAGCCGGACAATCCGGCGCCCGTCTCCGACACCGGCCTGTCCGTGGAGTGGCAGTCGACACAGGTCGAGCGGCTCCAGGAGCAGTTGCCCTCCAAGGATGCCCAGACCGCCCTGGTCGTGGTCAGCCGCGCCGACGGGGGCCCACTCAGCGGCGCGGACCGCAGCACGCTCGACGGCATCTCCGGCGACCTCGGCTCGCTCGCCGCCGGTGGGCGGGTCTCCCCCGCCCAGGTCTCCCCGGACGGCACTGTGGCGCTGGTCGCGGTGCCGCTGTCCACCGAGGGCGGGCCGTCGGCGGTGGTCGACGAGGTGGAGAAGCTCCGCGAGGCCGTCGGTGACCTGCCCGGCGAGCTGACCGTCGAGGTCACCGGCGGGCCCGCGTTCACCGCCGACCTGGGCAAGGTGTTCCAGGGCGCCGACACCACGCTGCTGCTGGTCACCGCCGCCGTGGTGGCGGTGCTGCTGCTCGTCACCTACCGCAGCCCGTTCCTGTGGCTGGTGCCGCTGCTGGTGGTGGGCGCGACCGAGCAGATCACGCTGCGCGTGGTGGAGTCCCTCGTGCCGGCCTTCGGCATCTACCTGCCCAGCGGGCAGGTGACGGGCATCGCCAGCGTGCTGGTGTTCGGCGCCGCCACCAACTACGCGCTGCTGCTCATCGCCCGCTACCGGGAGGAGCTGCGCCGCGAGGAGGACCGGTTCGCCGCCATGCGGTCCGCGCTGCGCCGCACCGCCGAGCCGATCCTGGCAAGCGGCAGCACGGTCGTCCTCGGCGTGCTCACGCTGCTGCTGTCCGAGCAGGAGACCAACCGGGCGCTCGCCCTGGCCTGCGCCACCGGTGTGATCCTCGCCATGCTCTCCGCCCTGTTCGTGCTCCCCGCCGCCCTGCTGCTGTTCGGCCGCGGCCTGTTCTGGCCGTTCGTCCCCCGCGTCGGCAGCGCCGCGCGCGAGGGCCGGATCTGGGGCCGCCTCGGCGAGCTGGTCGTCCGCCGGCCGCTGCCGGTCGCCGCGCTCGCCGTCCTGCTGCTCGCCGGCCTCGCCCTCGGCGGCCTGGGCATCCGCACCGGGCTGTCCGAGACCGAGCAGTTCAGCGAGAAGCCGGAGGCGGTCGCCGGAGCGGAGACGCTCGCCCGGGCGTTCCCGGCCGGCAGCACCCAGCCGGTGGCGGTGCTCACCACCCCGCAGGCCGCCCAGGCCGTCCTCGCCGCGGCCGGCGGCGTCGACGGGGTCGCCTCGGCCCGGCCCGGCGCCGCCGGGGACCGGGTCGCCCAGATCGACGTGGTGCTCACCGCCGAGCCGGGCAGCGCCGCCTCCGACCGGGCCGTGGTGGCGCTGCGCGACGCAGTGTCCGCCGTACCGGACTCGGCACCGCCCGCCGTGGAGGGCGCAGACGCCCCCGACGGCGCCCTGGTCGGCGGTTCGGTCGCCGCCACGTACGACTCGAACGAGGCCAACACCAAGGACCTGCAGCTGATCCTGCCGCTCATCCTGCTGCTGGTCGGCGCGGTGCTGGTGCTGCTGCTGCGCGGGCTCCTGGCGCCACTGCTGCTGGTGCTCACGGTCATCGGCTCGTTCTTCGCCAGCCTCGGCGCGGCCTGGCTGCTCTTCGACCACGTGCTGGACTTCCCGGCGCTGGACAGCGGGGTGCTGCTGCTCGCGTTCGTGTTCCTGGTGGCACTCGGCGTCGACTACAACATCTTCCTGGTCACCCGGGCCCGGGAGGACGCCCGGCGCACCGGCACCCGCGAGGGCATGCTGTCGGCGCTGCGGGTCACCGGCGGCGTCATCACCAGCGCCGGCATCCTGCTGGCGGCGGTGTTCGCGGTGCTCGGTGTGCTGCCGCTGATCACGCTCACCCAGATCGGCATCATCGTCTGCATCGGCGTGCTGCTGGACACGCTGCTGGTCCGTACCGTCCTGGTGCCGGCGCTGGCGTTCCTGCTCGGCGACCGGTTCTGGTGGCCCGGCCGGATCACCCGGGACGCCGACGCGTCCACCGGGGCGCCGGCCGACCCGGTTCCCGCACGGGACTGAACCGGCGGGCGGGGGCCGGCGTACGCGCCGGCCCCCGCCCGATCGTCCGGTCGCTCAGAAGCTCAGGCACTCGCACTCGGTCATCAGCGCCCGCACGTTGCGCACGTACTGCGGGTTGGGGACGGCCAGCGGCTGGTCCTCCCGCGCCACCGCCCCGTGCCCGTAGTTGTAGGCGGCGATCACGGCGTTGAGCAGGCAGGAGTTCAGCTCGGCGGTGCACAGTGAGGCATCGAGCCGGTAGTCGGACTCGAAGTACATGTCGCCGATGTACTTGGTCAGCCAGGCCAGGTAGGTGCCGCCCAGGTAGGCGTTGTCGCGGTAGGCGTCGATGTCGTACGACTGGCCGAACCGCTGGTTCATCCACTCCGCAGTGGCCGGCATGACCTGCATCAGGCCGACCCCGCCGTCACAGGCGACGATGTTGGACTGCCACCCGCTCTCCTGCCAGGCGGTGGCCTTCAGCAGCGCCGACGGGATGCGGATGTCCGGCGCAGAGGTCGGCCAGTAGGTGCGCGCCGCGGCGTCGGAGAGCGCCGCCTTGACCTGGCTCTGGGTGGCCTTGGTGCCCCGGTAGCTCGGCTTGCAGCCGTCGTCCACCGGCTTCGGCGGCGCCGGTGGCACCTGGGTCTCGGTCGGCGGCTTCGGCCGGGCCAGCGGCGCCGTGGTCTTGCGGGTCGGCTTCGCCCCTGGCTTCGGTTTCGCCGACGCGCTCGGACTGGGCCGCCCGCCCATCGCCGCGACCGCCGGTGGCTCCTCGCTCGGCGCGTCGGCCGGCGCCTCCTGCGGTTGCTCCGCCGGCGCCGCCGTGGGCAGTTCCACGGCGACCTCCCGGACCGGCCGTTCCTCCTCGCCGCACGCCGTCAGCGTGCCCGCCGCAAGCAGCGCCACCACTGCCACGGCCCACCGGCCGAGTCCTCGCCGCATCGGACCTCCCCGTAGTCCCCCGTCGGCGCACCCTAGCAAGGATCGACGGGTCCGGGGGGTACCCGAGACGCCGGCCGGCGGCGCCGGGGCCGGGGCGGCGACTCCGCCGGGACCGCGTCGGCCGGCCGATCGGCGCGTTCCGCGTCGGCCGGTCGCTCGTCCGGGTCCGCCAGCCGGTCCCGGGTCGCCCACGCCACCACGAACACGGTCGTCCACGCGAGGCCGAGCAGGACCGCCGTGACGGTGCCGCTCGCCGTGCTGAAGCCCAGGTAGAGCCGCGCGCCGGTGACAGTGACCACCCCCGCCGACGCGGCCGTCCACACCGCCGCGCCCACCGGCCAGCGGGCACCCCGCGACAGCAGCCAGGCGAGCGTGCCGAAGCTCGCGGTCACCACCGCGTTCTGGGTCGGGAACAGGTCGCCGGGGCGGTCCGGGCCGCCCGGACCGGTCAGGTCCGCGACGACGACGAGCAACACCAGCGGTACGGCGGCCCCGACAGTGCCCGGCACCCCGAGCGGGTCGGCCCGCCACGCCCGGCCCCGCCGCGCCACCACCGCGGCCACCACCGCCACCGCGGCGATCAGCACCCAGCCGCGCAGCACCGACACCACGAGCAGCGCCGTGTCGACCACCCCTGGGGTACGCCGGGCGGCGAACCAGTCGGCGGCCAGCCCGTCGAGGACACCCAGCCCGCTGTGCGCGACGACCGCCTCCAGCAGCACCGCCACGGCCAGCCCGCCCGCGAACAGCAGCGCCAGCCCCAGCGCCAGGTTGATCAGCAGGCTCCAGGCCGGGCCCACCCGCATGGCGACCAGGAAGAACAGCACCCCGTACCGGGCCCGCAGCCAGCGCAGCGGCGGCAACGCGACGGCCCGCGCCGCCAGCGCGCGCACCGGGTCCGGGTTGCGCCCCAGCCAGCGGCCGGCGAGCACCACGGCGAGCAGGCACAGCAGCAGAGCCAGTACCGCGCCGGTGGCCTGACCGAGCAGCTTCGACACCCGCTCGTACGACTCACCGGCCAGGTAGCCGGCCAGCACCGAGGCGCCGACCCAGCTCGCCACCCCGGCCAGGTTCCACGGCGCGAAACGCCGGTACGGCATCCCCGCCGACCCGGCCAGCCGGGGGGCCAGCGTGCGGGCGAACGCGATCCAGCGGGCGGCGAGCACGCCCCGGCCACCGAGGCGCTCCAGCAGCGAGTCGGCCCGCCGCCACCGGTGTGCGCCGATCCGGGCGCCCACGCCCGAGGCGCGCAGCCGGGGGCCGTACCGGCGGCCCGCCCGCCACGCGAGTGTGTCTCCGATCACGGCGGCGGCGGTCATGGCCACCAGCACGGGCGCGAGGCGCAGCGTGCCCGCGTACGCTAGGAAGCCGACCAGAAGCAGGGTCGCCTCGCCGGGCATCAGCAGCCCGACGATCACCGCGGTCTCCGCCGCGACGATCGCCGCGGCGGCCACGTAGATCAGCAGGGGCGGCAGCTCCTGCAGCCAGCTCAGCAGGTCAGGCATCGGACACCCCGCACGGGTGTCAGCATGCCAGTCGCTGGAACGGTCGGCACAGCACTTTCGACGCAGATCCGGGCGATCTCGGGGTGACCCCGAGGCGTGCCCGGGCAACCGCAGACAGGAGTATGGAGGGTATGCAGCTACGCACCGACCTCCGCAACGTCGCCATCATCGCCCACGTCGACCACGGCAAGACGACCCTGGTCGACGCCATGTTGCGGCAGGCCGGCGCCTACGGCGCCCGCGGTGAGAACACCGAGCGGGTCATGGACTCGATGGACCTCGAGCGCGAGAAGGGCATCACCATCCTCGCCAAGAACACCGGCGTGCGGTACATGCCGGCGGACGGCTCGGAACCGGTCACCATCAACATCATCGACACCCCCGGTCACGCCGACTTCGGCGGCGAGGTCGAGCGCGGCCTGACCATGGTCGACGGTGTGGTGCTGCTGGTCGACGCCAGCGAGGGCCCCCTGCCGCAGACCCGGTTCGTGCTCCGTAAGGCGCTGCGCGCGCGGCTGCCGATCATCCTGGTGATCAACAAGGTGGACCGTCCGGACGCCCGGATCAAGGAGGTCGTGGACGACACGTACGAGCTGTTCCTCGACCTGGACGCCGACGAGGAGCAGATCGACTTCCCGATCGTCTACGCCTGCGCCCGCGACGGCATCGCCTCGCTGACCCAGCCCGCCGACGGCGCGGTCCCGGACGACAGCAGCAGCCTGGAGCCGCTGTTCCGCACCCTGCTGGACACCATCCCCGCGCCCGCGTACGACGAGGGCGCGCCGCTCCAGGCGCACGTCACCAACCTCGACGCCTCGCCGTTCCTGGGCCGGCTCGCGCTGTGCCGGGTCCGCCAGGGCACCATCAGCAAGGGCCAGAGCGTGGCCTGGTGCCGCACCGACGGCAGCACCCAGCGGGTACGCATCTCCGAGCTGCTGATGACCGAGGGCCTGGAGCGCAAGCCGGCCGAGTCCGCCGGGCCGGGCGACATCATCGCCGTCGCCGGCATCCCGGAGATCATGATCGGTGAGACGCTCGCCGACGCCGAGAACCCGGTGCCGCTGCCGCTGATCACCGTGGACGAGCCGGCCATCTCGATGACCATCGGCACCAACACCTCGCCGCTGGTCGGCCGGGTCAAGGGCGCCAAGGTCACCGCCCGGATGGTCAAGGACCGGCTCGACAAGGAGCTGGTCGGCAACGTGTCGCTGCGGGTGCTGCCCACCGAACGGCCGGACGCCTGGGAGGTGCAGGGCCGTGGCGAGCTGGCCCTGGCGATCCTGGTCGAGCAGATGCGCCGCGAGTCGTTCGAGCTGACCGTCGGCAAGCCGCAGGTGGTCACCAAGGAGATCGACGGGAAGACCTGCGAGCCGGTCGAGCGGCTGACCATCGACGCCCCGGAGGAGTACCTGGGCGCCATCACGCAGCTCCTGGCCACCCGCAAGGGCCGGATGGAGCAGCTGGTCAACCACGGCACCGGCTGGATCCGGATGGAGTGGCTGGTCCCGGCGCGCGGCCTGATCGGCTTCCGCACCGAGTTCCTCACCGAGACCCGCGGCACCGGCATCCTGCACCACGTCTTCGAGTCGTACGAGCCGTGGTTCGGTGAGCTGCGCACCCGCAACAACGGGTCGCTGGTCGCCGACCGCGCCGGCTCGGTCACGGCCTTCGCCATGACCAACCTCCAGGAGCGCGGCCAGCTGTTCGTCGATCCGGGCACCGAGGTGTACGAGGGCATGATCGTCGGCGAGAACTCCCGCTCCGACGACATGGACGTCAACATCACCAAGGAGAAGAAGCTCACGAACATGCGCTCGTCGACCGCCGACGAGACGGAGAAGCTGATCCCGCCGCGCAAGCTGTCGCTGGAGCAGGCGCTCGAGTTCTGCCGCGAGGACGAGTGCGTCGAGGTCACCCCGGCCGCGGTGCGCATCCGCAAGGTGGTGCTGGACCAGACCCAGCGCGGCCGGATGGCCGCCCGCCGCAAGCACGCCGGCTGACC
>NZ_WBKS01000018.1:0-66127 GCF_008868145.1 Micromonospora sp. AMSO1212t | reverse complement strand
GGCCGTCATGCCCGCTCCCCTGGTGAACCGCCGGTTCGTCCTGCGTACCACCGCCGCGACAGCCGTCGCGGCAACCGCCGGCGCCGCCGCCGGGTCCGTCGCCGCAAGTGGTACGGCACACGCCGCGCTGCCACCGGCCCGCCCCGACATCGGCGTGTCCGCGTACGCGTTCGACCCGGGCCAGGTACGGCTGACCGCCGGCCGCTGGCAGGACAACCAGAACCGGACGGTCGCCTACCTGCGCTTCGTCGACGTGAACCGGCTGCTCTACAACTTCCGGGCCAACCACCGTCTGTCCACCGGCGGCGCCGCCGCGAACGGCGGCTGGGACGCGCCGAACTTCCCGTTCCGCACCCACATGCAGGGGCACTTCCTGACCGCCTGGGCGCAGGCGTGGGCGGTGCTCGGCGACACCACCTGCCGGGACAAGGCGCTCACCATGGTCGCCGAGCTGGCCCGCTGCCAGGCCAACAACGGCGCGGCCGGGTTCAGCGCCGGATACCTGTCCGGCTTCCCGGAGTCCGACTTCACCGCGCTCGAGGCCCGAACGCTGAGCAACGGCAACGTCCCCTACTACTGCATCCACAAGACGCTGGCCGGGCTGCTGGACGTGTGGCGGCTGATCGGCAGCACCCAGGCCCGGGACGTGCTGCTGGCGCTGGCCGGCTGGGTCGACCAGCGCACCGGCCGGCTCACCTCGGCTCAGATGCAGGCCATGCTCGGCACCGAGTTCGGCGGCATGAACGCGGTGCTCACCGACCTCTACCAGCAGACCGGCGACGGACGGTGGCTCACCGTCGCGCAGCGCTTCGACCACGCCGCCGTGTTCAACCCGCTCGCCGCCAACTCCGACCAGCTCAACGGGCTGCACGCCAACACGCAGGTGCCCAAGTGGATCGGCGCGGCCCGGGAGTACAAGGCCACCGGCGCCACCCGCTACCGGGACATCGCCACGAACGCGTGGGCCATCACTGTCGGCGCACACACGTACGCCATCGGCGGCAACAGCCAGGCCGAGCACTTCCGCGCCCCGAACGCGATCGCCGGCTACCTGCGCAACGACACCTGCGAGGCATGCAACACGTACAACATGCTCAAGCTGACCCGGGAACTCTGGCAGCTCGACCCGGACCGGGTCGCGTACGCCGACTTCTACGAACGCGCGCTGCTCAACCACATGATCGGCCAGCAGAACCCGGCCGACGCGCACGGCCACGTCACCTACTTCACCCCGCTCAACCCGGGCGGGCGGCGCGGTGTCGGCCCGGCGTGGGGCGGCGGCACCTGGAGTACCGACTACAACTCCTTCTGGTGCTGCCAGGGCACCGGACTGGAGACCAACACGACGCTCGCGGACGCGATCTACTTCCACAACGACACCACGCTGACGGTCAACCTGTTCGTCCCCTCGGTGCTCACCTGGAGCCAGCGCGGCATCACCGTCACGCAGGCCACCTCGTACCCGGTCGGCGACACCACGACGCTCACCGTCACCGGTTCGGTGGGCGGCTCGTGGACCATGCGGATCCGGATCCCGGCGTGGACCAGCGACGCGTCCGTCAGCGTCAACGGCGTCGCGGCGGGCATCGCCACCACGCCGGGCAGCTATGCCGTGCTGACCCGCGCCTGGAACTCCGGCGACACGGTCACGGTCCGGCTGCCGATGCGGGTGGCCACGGTCGCCGCCAACGACGACGCCGCGGTACAGGCCGTCACGTACGGGCCGGTGGTGCTCTCCGGCAACTACGGCAACACCACGTTGAGCGGCCTGCCGACGCTGGACCTCGGCTCGGTCACCCGTACCGGCACCGGCAGCCTCGCGTTCACCGCGCGGGCCGACGGCGCCACTGTGAACCTCGGCCCCTTCTACGACGCCCACGGGCACAACTACACGGTCTACTGGCGGGTCGGCGCGGGCGGTGGCGGCGGGGAGGCGAGCTTCCGGCTCGCGAACGCGGCGAGCGGCCTGGTACTCGGCATCCAGAACATGTCCACCGCCGACGGCGGGCTCGCGCTGCAGTGGGGCGACACCGGCACCGCCGACCACGACTGGCAACTGGTGGTCGACGGGTCGGCGCTGCGGCTGCGCAACGTCAACAGCGGCAAGGTGCTGGGGGTGGAGAACATGTCCACCGCCGACGGCGCCCGGATCCTGCAGTGGGCGGACAACGGCACCGCCGACCACCTGTGGACCGTCGTCGACGTCGGCGACGGCAGCCACAAGCTGCGCAACGTGCACACCGGCAAGCTGCTCGGCATCTCCGGCGGCTCGACCGCCCAGGGCGCGTTCGCCGTGCAGGACCCGGACAACGGGAGCCTGGACAACCAGTGGCGGTTCCTGCCCAACGGGGCGCGGCGGATCCAGAACCTCGGCAGCGGGCTGGTGCTCGGCGTGCAGAACATGTCCACCGCCGACGGTGGCCTGGTCATCCAGTGGGGCGACACCGGCACCGCCGACCACCTCTGGACCGCGCTCGTGGACACCGGTGGCTACCTGCGGCTGCGCAACGGCAACAGCGGCAAGGTGCTGGGCGTCGAGGGCGGGTCGACAGCTGCGGGTGCCCGGATCGTCCAGTGGGCCGACAACGGCACCGCCGACCACAGGTGGCGGCTGCGGCACGGCGGGGGCGGCTGGTTCCGGATCCAGTGCGCGAACGGGGGCCGGGTGCTCGGGCTCAGCGGCGGCTCCGGCGCCCACGGCGCGCAGGCGGTCCTCTCCGACGACACCGGTGCCGCGCACCAGCGCTGGCGGTTCCTGTAGACCAGGCGGTGACGGTGGGAGCGGTCCGGCCGCTCCCACCGTCACCGGGTCGTTCCCGGGGTCAGGGTGTCAGGGCGTCCACGGCGGGCGTCCAGGTCGACTCGTCCCGCACGTCGTCGGCGACGGTGATCCCCTGGGCGATCCGCAGCAGCTCGGCCTGGGGCAGCCGGCCGCCGACGCCCTCGGAGCTGACCTGGACGACGATCCTGCCGTCGGCGCTCCAGATGTTGCAGAACCCGCCTCCGCGGGCCGCCCCCGGGTAGCACTTCGCCGCACCGGGCTCCGGTGACTGATTGGAGCTGGTGCTCGGCGTGACGAAGATGTGGAACCCGTCCCTGATCCCGCCCTCGACCGAGTCGAACGGCGCGGTCAGGCCCGAGGTCGGCAGGGGCTGCCTGGTGTACGTCGCGCCGCCGTAGTCGCCGGCGCGGGCGGTGGCGATGCCGCTCAGGCCGGGCATGGCGTGCGTGCCCACCTGGAGCGGCACGTAACCCCGCGGCAGGTAGCCCACCGTGAACGGCAGCGGAGCCGGCGTCGGCCCGGCCGGCTTGAGGCCCGTGACCAGGCCGCCCAGGTCCTCGAAACTCGGCGTCGCCGCGTCGTCGGAGATCGACGTGACGGCTGCCCAGGCGTTGGCGGCGTACTCCCAGGCGAACAGCTTGTTGCCCGGTTCCACCGGGTTGCGCGGGTCGAGGCCGAACGGCAGCGTCGCCTGCACCGCCCTGCGCCCGGCCACCCGAACGCTCCGGCCGTCCTTGACCGCGGCCGGATCGAAGGCGCCGGGCCGGTAGACGGTCAGGTACGCCCACAGGCTCGGCTTCGCCCCGGCGGCCGTCTTCTCCTGCTCGATCGCCTCGGCCTCGTCCGGGCCGACGGGCCTGTCGTTCGAGGTGTGACGGTCGGAGTAGACGGGGGCGATCTGGTACGCGGTCGACACGACGATCGGGTCCTGCACGTGCAGCGTGCCGGCGTCGTACCCGGTGAAGGTGAAGGTGAACGGCGAGGCGTCCGGCCAGGGGCTGACGCCCGGACGCGGCGCCCCGGACAGCGCCGAGGAGGTGCGCCTCGCGTCCAGGGTCGGCACCGTGATCGCGGCGGCGACCGCCACCGCGACGAGGCCCGCCGCGCCGGCTGTCGCGAACCGGGTCCGGCGGCGCCGCTCGGCGCGCCGCCCGGCCGCGACGATGTCGTCGACGGTACGGCCCATCGGCGGCTCGTCGCCGGTCACGGCGTCCACCAGTTCACGCAACTGCATTGGTCCACTCCCCTGTCGGCATGCCGGTGAGATTGAGGTGTTCGCCGCCGAGTGACTCGCGCAGCTTCGCCAGCCCGCGGGAGACCTGGCTCTTGGCCGTGCCCACCGTGCAGCCGAGCACGGCGGCCGTGTCCTCCAGGCTCAGGTCCAGGTAGTGCCGCAGCACCACGGCGGCCCGCTGCCGCGCCGGCACGGTTTCGAGCGCCGCCCGCAGGCGCATCCGCTCGTCGGTCGTCGCCGCCGTGTCCCGCACCGTGACGTCCGGCATGGCGTCGCCGGCCGACCGTTCGCGCCGCCAGGGCCGGCGGGTCTCGTCGATCGCGGCCCGGTACACCATGGTCTTTACGTAGAGATCGGGCCGTTCCAGCTTCCGCCAGCGCGGATAGAGCTTGACCAGCGCGTTGGCCACGGCGTCCTCCGCGGCGTGCCAGTCGCCGCAGGTCATGTACGCCAGCTTGCGCAGGGACGCCATCTGTGACGTCACGAACTCGCGGAACGCTTGCTCGTCTTCGGCTTTCAATCGACTGCCTCCTCGTGACGGAGGTAGAACGGCCAGACCCACCCGGGACGTTGCACGGGCGGCGGACCAATTCCACCGCGCGTCCGGAGACCCCCGTCAGTACCGTCCCGGTGGCGGCACGGACCACGAGCGGATCATGGTCGCCAGCAGCGCCGGATGGTCGGTCGTGCCGCGCATGTCCACCGAGCGGCGGCAACAGATCGTCACGCCGCTCGACGCCACGATCTGCTGCCGGGCACCGTCGTCGATCCGCCGGTAGCCGGCCGGCACGCACGAGCGCACGTCCGGCGTGCCACCGGCGCGCAGGTTGAGGTCACCGCCGACGACAGCCGGCGCGCTCCCGGCGTCGCCCTGGATGCCCGGCACCACCGCGCCGAGCAGATGCCCGCACTGGGCCAGCGCGACCTGGGCGCTGGTGTTCGCCAGGTGCGTGGTGCAGGCGTGGAGTCCGGCGGCCCGGACGCACAGCCAGACCCGCTCCTCCGGGTCGGCGAGGTCCTGCGCCGGGTAGGTCCCCCGGTGCACCGACGGCCGGGCGTCACGGTCGTCGAGGCGGGTCAGCAGCCCGATCCCGTACGGCTCGCCGTTGTTGCACCGGGTGGGACCGCGGGAGGGGCGGTCACCGGCGGCCTGGAACGCGGACACCACCGTCCCACCGGTACGGGCGGCGCGCAGCGTCCGCTCCAGCGTCACCACGTCGTCGCGGCAGATCTCGTTGAGCGTGACCACGTCGGGCGCCTCGGCGGCGATCACGTCGGCGGCCTGACGGACGGCCCGGCCGGTGTAACAGCCGGCCCGGCCGCTGTTGCACAGGTTCATCTGGAGCACCCGCAGCGTTCCCGTGCCGGTGGCGCCGGCGCCCGACGACCCGGCGGGCAGCCCGGCGACCACGAGCAGGCACACCGCGGCCAGCACCCGGCGGACACGCCGGGCGGGGCGGGTGGCCGGCTGCGCTGACAGCGGGGCTCCAACGGGTACGGGCGGCGGCGGGCGCCGGTGATCCTATCGCCGCAGCGCTCCCGTCGCCGCCTACCTCGGTACGGCCCGGAACCACGCCTCCCGGTCGTCCGGGTCGGGCCCGCGCCGGGGCAGCCTCGGCGGTTCCTCGCCGGTGACCGGCGCGTAGTGGTCGAAGGTGGTGGTCAGGACCGCCTCGCCGCCGGTGAGGTCGGGCAGGGCGGCGACGACCCGCGGCACCCGGGCGGACGGCAGGGTGCCGCTCACCTCCAGGTATCCGCCCGCGACGGCGGTGTCGTGGACGACCGCTCCGAGCCGGCCGAGCAGCGCCAGCACCGTCTCCACCGTGTGCCGGGGAAGGTCGACGTCGAACCGCTCGATCGGCTGGCACACCCGCGTGCCGGCCTGACGCAGCGCGGAGGCGACCACGACCGGGGCGAGGTTGCGGAAGTCCGCCGCCACCGTCGAGATCGACTTGTCGAACTTCTGGTGCGGCCGGCTCTGCCGG
Source organism: Micromonospora sp. AMSO1212t (assembly GCF_008868145.1). Taxonomy (NCBI): domain Bacteria; kingdom Bacillati; phylum Actinomycetota; class Actinomycetes; order Micromonosporales; family Micromonosporaceae; genus Micromonospora; species Micromonospora sp. AMSO1212t. The sequence goes on along the minus strand of NZ_WBKS01000018.1, from coordinate 60,126 downwards.
GGCCAGTACCGGGACGCCGTCATGGTGACGGTGCAGTCGGTGACCGGCCAGCCGTGCCGGCCCTGCCGCAGCGCCGCCCGCACGCCCTCCTCGGTGGCGGCGACGAACGCCGGCGGCAGCCGGCCCGGCTCGATCCCGGGACGGAACTCGATGCCGTGCCCGGCCGGGGCGGCCTCGATGCGCAACCCCAGCCCGGCCAGGTACGGGTTCCCGCGCTCCCGTACCCGCTCCTCGGCGCTGCCGGTGCCGGCGACCCGTTCGATGCAGGCGGTGAGCGTGCCGGAGAACCGCACCCGGACGCCGTACCGGTCCTCCATCAGGGCGGCCAGCACCTCCTTCTGGACCTCGCCGTGCAGGCGGATCACCGCCTCGGCCTGCTGCTCGTCGAGGCGCAGGTCCACCAGCGGATCCTCGTCGGCCAGCTCGGCCAGGCCGGCGAACATCGCCAGGCGCTGCGCCGGGTCGACCGGCTCGACGACCGCCTGCCGGGTCGGTGGCGGGAACCGGTAGGCGTGCCGCCGTGGCGGGTCGCCGATGTGCTGGCCGATCCGGGCCGGCAGGCCGCGCACCGCCGCGATCTGCCCGGCGGAGACCGACCGGCGCACCAGCACACCCTCGGGCTCGATGACGGCGATCTCGGTCACCGGCTCCGGACGGCCGTCGCCGAGCCGCACCCGGTCCCGCACCCGCAGACGCCCGGACCACAGCCGCAGCCAGACGCGCCGGCCGTGCCCGTCCCGGTCGACGGCGAAGACCGTGCCCGCCGGCGGGCCGTCCCGCGCCTCGCCGTACGGCAGCAGGTCGGCCAGCACGTCGCACAACTGGCGTACCCCGGCGCCGGTGATCGCCGAACCGCACACCGCGGGGACCAGCTCGGCGCGGCGGACCGCGCGGCGGAGCGCCCGCCGGACGTCGCGGACGCGCACCGGCCGGTCGGTCAGCCAGCGAGCCGCCACCGCGTCGTCGACCTCGGCCACCTCCGCCACCACCGGCTCGGCGTCGAGGTCCACGGGATGCACCCGGGCCTCGCGGCGGCCCTGGCCGGTGACCGTGCCGAGCAGGACCGGCCGCGCCCCGAGCCGGTGCCGCACCTGGGCCGTCACCCGGTCCACGTCGGCGCCGCCCCGGTCGACCTTGTTGAAGAAGAACACGGTCGGTACGCCGATGCGGCGCAGCGCCCGCCAGATGGCGACGGTCTGCGGCTGGACGCCCTCCACGCTCGACACCACGAGCACGGCGGCGTCGAGGACGGCCAGGGACCGCTCGACCTCCGCGATGAAGTCGGGGTGGCCGGGGGTGTCCAGCAGGTTGATGCTCAGGTCGCCGATGGTGATCGACGTGACGGCGGCCCGGATGGTGATGCCACGGCGGCGTTCCAGGTCCATCGAGTCGGTCCGCGTCGTGCCGGCGTCGACGCTGCCCGGCTCGGCCACCGCGCCCGCCTCGTAGAGCAGGCGTTCGGTCAGGCTGGTCTTTCCGGCGTCAACATGCGCGACGATTCCGAGGTTCAACAGGGCCAAGGCGGAGCTCCACGGTAGGACGGGCAAGGGTCCGAAGCGTGGAAGCTGCTCGCATCATCTCTCCTGGTGGTCGTCGTCGCGGCGGCGCTCGCCGCCTCCGTGCGGTCCTACCCTGCCCGCCCGCCGCGTTCGCCACCACCGAATTCGGGGCCGGCTACCTCGTGCGGGCCTCCGCGGCGGGGTGCTGTCGGGACCGGACGGGGAACCGCACCCCGGTGAGGTCCTCGGACACGGCCCAGAGCCGCTGCTGGACGGCCACCTCGTACGACTGCGGGCTGGAGGTGACGAGCCGGGGGTGACCCTTGACCTCGCGGCGTCCACCGGGGCCGTAGTACTGGCCGCCGAGCACGGCGGGGTCGGTGGCGGCGCGCAGGGTCGGCAGCGCGCCCATCGGGGGCGTCTGGGTGATCAGCGGCGCGAGCCAGGTGAGCGGAAGCCGCAGGGCCGCGGGGGTGTTGCGGGCGAGTTCGGTGCTGGACATGCCCGGATGCGCGGCCACCGCGACGGTGGTGCCGTACGGGGCGAGCCGGCGCTGCAACTCGTACGTGAACATCAGGTTGGCCAGCTTGGACTGACCGTAGGCGGCGGCCCGGCCGTACGAGCGCTCGAAGTGCAGGTCGTCGAAGTGGATCGCGGCGCGGATACGGTGGCCGGTGCTGCTGACCGTCACCACGCGTGAGCCGGGCACGGGCAGCATCAGGTCCAGCAGCAGCCCGGTGAGCGCGAAGTGGCCGAGGTGGTTGGTGCCGAACTGGAGCTCGAAGCCGTCCCGGGTGGTCCGCTTCGGGGTGTACATCACGCCCGCGTTGTTGATCAGCAGGTCGATCCGGTCGAACCGGGACCGCAGCGCCGCCGCCGCGGTACGGACGGAGTCGAGCGAGGTCAGGTCCAGCGCCTGCACCGTCACGTCGCCGGGCATGCCGGCCGCGGCCCGCACGCCCTTCTCCACGTCGCGTACGGCGAGCACGACCGAGGCCCCGCGCTCGGCGAGCGCCTTGGCGGTCTCGTACCCCAGCCCGGTGTTGGCCCCGGTCACCACCGCCACCCGCCCACGCTGGTCCGGGATGTTCGCCGTCGTCCACGTCTCGCCCATGTCACGCCTCCAGCTATAGTACCGGAAGTATCTTGTACCGACGACGTTAAGATACTTCCGGTACGTTGTCAACGTACCGGGGGTACTTAAGTTAGGCTGGCGGCGTGACATTCCAGCGGGCGCGAACCGAGGAGCAGCGGGAGGTCCGCCGGCGGGCGATCCTCGACGCGGCGTCGGCGATGCTCGACGAGATGCCGGTGGCCGCCGTCACCCTGAACGAGCTCAGCCGCCGGGTCGGCCTGGCGAAACCGAACGTGCTGCGCTACTTCGAGTCCCGCGAGGCGGTGCTGCTGGAACTGCTGGACCGCTTCCTGCGGGAGTGGCTGACGGAGCTGGCGGACGAGCTGGCCGACGGCGTCGACACGAACCTGCCCATGGCCGGGCGGGCGACGGCGGTGGCCGCGATCCTCAGCCGCTCGCTCGCCCGGCGATCGGTGATGTGCGACCTGTTCGGCGCGCAGGGCAGCGTCCTGGAGCACAACGTCTCCGTCGAGGTCGTGGCGCGCTACAAGCGCGCCTCCCTGGACCGCCTCGCGACCATGACCGGCCTGGTGCGGAAGCACCTGCCCGAGCTGGGCGAGAACGCGACGCTGTTCAGCCTCCAGACCATGGTGCTGGCCGGCGCGCTGTCGGCGTACAGCACACCGCCGCCGAGCCTCGCGGCGGCCTACCGGGCCGAGCCCGAACTGGCCCGTCTGCACCTGGAGATGACGGACTCCCTGAACATGGCCCTGACCGCGACCCTCCTGGGCGTGCTGCCCCGCGACTGACCGGCTGCCCCGCGGACCACACGCCCTGCGGGGCAGCCGGATCGTCAGCACCAGGTGAGCGTCGAGTTGACCCGCGTGACGTTGCTGATCGTGTTGTTCGCCCCGCCGCACGGGCTCTGGGTGATGTTCGTGTTGGTGACCGTCAGGTTCTGGAAGCGGATGCCGGACGAGATCGGGAACTCGGTCCGCGAGGCGATCCGCACCTCGCCGCCGCCCGTCACCGTCCCGGACACCCCGGCGATGGTGACGTTGTAGCAGTTCTCCACGAGGATCGAGTTGTTTCCGGTGTTCGAGATGGTCACCCGGTCGACGACCGCGCCGCCGGACTCCGACACGCAGAAGATCCCCCGCCCGCCACCGGACGCGATCACGGTGCCGACCCGGATGTTCGTCGGGTACGAGCTGCCGATCCGGCCGTTCCGGTTGGCCATCCGGAACGCCGCGTACCCGGTGCCGGCGCCGGCGCCCTGCGCGTCGACGGTGCCCACAGTGGCGTTGATCGTGTCGTTGAGCAGCAGACCGGAGTAGCCGGTGTTGCGCGCGGTGACGGTGCCGATGGTCAGGCCGTCCACGCCGTACGTCTCCACGCCGTGCGCGCCGGTCCCCGACACGTAGACGGTGTCGATGCGCACGTTGCGCACCTTGACCGCCCGGTCACCGCCGTGGTTGTCGATCCGCACCCCCAGGCCGCCGGACAGCCGCATGTCGATCTGCCCGAGCGTCAGGTTGTTCACGTTGCGCATGAAGATCCCGTACAGCGGCGCCCCGGTGAGGGTCAGGTTCTGCACCTCGACGTCGGTGGTCCCCCGCGAGTAGACGGGCGCGTAGTCGCCCGACCCCGAGCCGGTCACGTTGATCGTGCCGCAGACCGCGAGCGTCGTGTACGACGGCAGCGACAACCGCGACCCCGCGCCCATCGAGCCGGAGCCGCGCACCACCACCCGCTGCTTGGCGGTCCGGCCGGCCGGCAGCGAGTTCACCGCGGCCTGCATCGCGGCGAGCATGTCCCCGCCCGAGTACACCGTCGACGAGCCGTTACGGGCCGTCCAGGTGCCGCCGTTCAGCACGGCCTCGGCCTGGTAGGAACCGCTGCCACACCCGGTGGACGGCGGCGGCGTGGTCGGCGTGCCGCCGGCGCCCACCCGGACCATCTGCCACTGCTGGTTGGTGCCGTTGAGGTCGGCGTACTGGCTGATCCTGGCGCCGTCGGCGGTCGACCGTTCCCAGACCTCCAGGGCCTTCCCGGAGTGCCTGTTGATCAGGCGGATGTAGCCGCTGTCCGAGTCGAGGACCTGGAACTGCTGGTTGGTGCCGTTGAGGTCGGGCCACTGCCGGAACTCCGCGCCGTCCGCGACGTTCCACTCCCACAGGTCCACCACCTTGCCGCTGTGGCGGGCCTTCAGGCGGTAGTAGCCGCTGCCGGAGGAGACGAACTGGAACTGCTGCCACTCGCCGTCGTTGCGGGACCACTGCTGGATCGCCGCGCCGTCGCTGGTCGAGGTGTCCCGGACGTCGAGGACCTTGCCGCTGTTGCGGTTGACGAGCACGTACCAGGCGCTGGTGTCGATGGTGGCCGCCTGCGCCGGCGGTGCGGCCGCCACGGCGACGCCGGCCACGGCGGCCAGCGCCGCCACCAGGACGAGCGCCAGGCCGGCGCGCCGGCCCCGTGCTGCGCGGGGCAGCGACGTCACTGCGGGGTTGAGCATCGTTCGACCTCCGAGAAGGGGTACGCCGAGTCCGGCGCAGCGGTTGTCGGGTCGCCTACTCCAGGTGGAAGGTGGCGGCGCCCCGGTCCGCGCCGGTGCCCACCGTTTCGAGCTGGAGCAGTCCGTCCCGATGGCGGACGTACCGGCCGGGGTAGTTCTGCGACTCCAGCGAGAGCCCTTCGGCGGCGGCCAGCCCCGGGCGGCGCTGGAAGCTCGCGTCGCCGTCGAACAGGGTCGAGCCGTCGTCGCGTTCGACGTAGAGAGCGAAGGCCCGGTGACGCAGGTAGTAGCCGGGGAAGTTCGTCGACTCCAGCGAGACCGATCCGGCGCCGGCGAGGCCGGGGACGATGCGGAACTGCGAGTCGGCGAGGTTCGTGACGTTCGGCTCGACCCGGGCCCGGTAGTCGTAGTGCCGGATGTAGCTCGCGGTCAGATCGTGTGAGCGCAACCGGACCGGGGTGGCTCCGTCGGGTACGGGGATGCCGAGGTTCGGGGTGCCGTCGGCGTTCCAGTACAGCTTCTGGATCCGGGTCCGCCGGTTCGGGTCGTCGAGCGGGTCGCCGCTGATGTCCCGGTAGTTGCGATCGTGGTAGACCAGGATGTCGCTCTGCCCGTCCTCGGAGACGGTGAAGGAGTTGTGGCCGGGGCCGTACTGGCCGGTGGCGGCGTTGCTGACGAACACCGGAGTGGGGCTCTTGCTCCAGGAGGCGGCGTCGAGCAGGTTCGCGCCGGCCGACGCGGTGAGCATGCCGAGGCAGTAGTTCGCGTCGGTGGCGCTGGCCGAGTACGTGAGGAAGACCCGGCCGTTGCGCTGGATCACCGCCGGTCCCTCGGCCACCCGGTAGCCGCGGGTCTCCCAGTCGTACGCCGGTACGACCAGCCGGGCCACCGGGCCGTTGATCTGCCACGGCTCGGCGCCCATCCGGGCGAGGTAGACGTTGGAGTTGGTGGAGATGCCCGGCTCCTGCTGGGCCCAGGTCAGATACCGCACCCCGTTCACCACGAACGTCGAGGCGTCCAGACTGAACGTGTCCCACGGCGTGGTGATCCGGCCGCGTTCGGTCCACGAGCCGGTCAGCGGGTTGGCGCCGGCGTTCTCCAGCACGTACATCCGGATCCGCCACACGTCGTCGGTCCGCCCGGCGGCGAAGTAGACGTACCACCTGCCGCCTATGAAGTGGATCTCCGGGGCCCAGATGTGGGCGCCCATCTCGCCGCTGGTGTGCCGGCGCCAGATCGTCGTCTCGGCGGCGGTGGCCAGCCCTTGCAGCGTGGTGGCCCGCCGCAGCACGATCCGGTCGTACTGCGGCGCCGTCGCGGTCATGTAGTAGTAGCCGTCGGTGTGCCGGACGATGTGCGGGTCGGCCCGCTGGTTCACCAGCGGGTTGGTGTAGCTCACCGCGGGCGCCGCCTGCGCGGGGCCGGGCACGGCGAGGCCGGCCGAGGTGGTGAGCAGCGCGAGCGCCGCGGCCAGGATCGGCCGCAGACGCCGGCGGGCCGGTTCGACGGTACGGGCCGAGCCGTCGGTCCGGGCCGGTTCGCCGGTACGGCGGCGGGCCGGGTGGAGAAAGTGCCGAGGCGACATCTGCGCCCTCCCAGGTGGCCGGTTCAGTACACGTAGGGCCAGGCAGCGGCGTCGTAGCCGATGCGGTTGACGCCGAGCAGCGACGCGCCGTCGTCGGCGTAGTAGTGGTAGAAGAGGACGTCGCCGTCGGTGTCCGCGAGGACGGCCTGGTGGCCGGGGCCGTGCACGCTGCCGTGCGAGGCCAGGATCTGCGTGCCGCCCCCGGCGAGCATGTCCCGGCCCGCGCGGTCCACGAACGGCCCGGTCGGGCTCGCCGAACGACCGACCATGATCCGGTACGTGCTGGCGGCGCCCTGGCAGCAGCGGTCGAACGAGACGTACAGGTAGTACCAGGAGCCGCGCTTGACCAGGATCGGCGCCTCGATGCCGGGGCCGTAGGCGGCCACGCTGTGCATGGTGCTGCCGAGCCGGCGTCCGGTGGACGGGTCGATCGGGATCATCTTGATGCCGGACCAGAACGAGCCGAAGCTGAGCCACCAGCGGCCCTGGTCGTCGACGGTGAGGTTGGGGTCGATGGCGTTGAAGTCGTCAGTGGTCCGCGACTCGACGACCAGTCCCTCGTGGGTCCAGCTCCCGGAGTTGCCGGTGGGGCTGGTGGCCAGGAAGATCGCCGAGCGGTTGGAGCCGAACGTCGACGCCGAGTAGTACAGGTGGTAACGCCCGTTGCGGTACGACAGGTCGGGGGCCCACAGGTTGCGGGCGCCGCCGGTGTACGTGGTGGTCCACGGCGCGCCACCGGGGAAGACGGCGCCCGCGTTGCGGAAGGTGACCCGGTCGGCGGAGGTCTTCAGCGCGACGTTGTCACCGGTGTGCGCGACGAGGTAGGTGCCGTCGGGCCGCTTGACCACCGTCGGGTCGTGGACGCCGACGTCGCCGGACACCCGGCCGGGCTGCGGGTAGGCCGGCGCCGGGGTGGTGGGCGCCGGGGTGGGCGTGCCGCCGCCCAGCCGGATCAGCTGCCACTGCTGGTTGGCGCCGTCGAGATCGGCGTAGCCGGCCAGCCGGCCACCGTCGGCGGTCGACCACTGCCACACGTCGACGACCTTGTTCCACTGCCGGTTCACGAACCGCACGAACCCGCCGGCGGAGTCCTGCAACCGGAACTGCTGGGTGGCCGACGAGCGGTCGGTGGTCTGCACGAGCTGGGTGCCGTCGCCGCCGGCCGGCAACTCCAGCACCTTCCCGCTGTGCCGCGACCGCACCTTGTAGAACCCGCCGCCGGCGTCCACGAACTGCCACTGCTGCACGGCGAGGTCGTTGCGCGTCCACTGGTTCACCGGCGCGTTCTCCGCCGTCGACCAGTCGTACAGGTCCATCGCCTTGCCGCTGTGCCGGTTCACGACCACGTACGACGCGGACGTGTCGACGGTCGCCGCCGACGCCGGGGGCATCCCGGCCACCACCCCCGCGGCGAGGACCAGCGCCGCCGGGACCACGACCGCCGCCGTACGCGTCCTCCGAGCGGTCCCTGTCACCGAGAACCTCCTGCGCCTGGTCGTCACCGGCCGGCCGTGGCGGCTCGCCTCACCCGTGACGCTCGTGGCAACGGCATTACCTTCAAGTTACGGCAATGTTCTCGTTAACATAGACGGGTGTCAAGGTAATCATTCCGGGGCGGCCGTCGCGTCCACGATGGAGACGGGCGTGCCCAGCTCCACCGTCCGCGACACGGTGCAGAGCCGGTCGTGCGACTGCCGCAGGGAACGTGGCAGCACCTCGCGGGCCCGGTCACCGTCCGCGCCGTCCGGGAACGTCACCGCGAACGTGACGGTGAGGTTCTCCATCCGGTTCCCGGCCTCCGGGTCGCGGATCTTGTCGCCGCTCACCGTGACGGCGAACCGGGTCGGTTCGGCGCGCCGGCTGGTCACGTGGTCGACGTCGACAGCGGTGCAGCCGCCGAGGGCCGCCAGCAGCAGTTCCACGGGCGTGAAGGTCGCGTCCTCCCCCGTACCCATCGCAAGCTCGCCGCCACGGGCGTTGCGCGCCACGTATCTGCCCACGCTGGTGCGCTCGATCTCCACCGACCGGAAGGTGTCGTCACTCATGGGACGAACCTACCGAAAAGTGTTCCGCGAACGTGCGGTACACCGGCGTGCCCGGCAACCCGTCGCGAACGGCGAACACCACGAGGTCGAACCGATCGACCACCCGGAGCGCGTCGGCGAACGCGCCCGCCACCGTGGCCGGGTCGTTCCGGAACACCCCGCAGCCCCACGCGCCCAGCACCAGGGTCCGGTGCCCGTGCACGGCCGCGACCTCCAGTACCCGCCGGGCACGCCGCGCCAGCACCGCCGGCACATCGGCGGCGTGGTCCGGCTGGTTGCGCATGATCGCGCCCAGGTTGGGCGCCGCCGCGGTCAGGAAGGACGTAGTGTACGGCCGGTCGAGCAGGTTGCCCTTGTCGTCGCGGAACACCGGCACGCCCGGGGAGTGGACGACCCGGTCGCTGTACCGCAGGTCCCGCTGCGCCCGGTGGAAGGCGTAGAAGTCCGGCGCCGCGAGCAGGCACGGGTAGAGCGCCGACGAGCGGGCGATGCTCTCCTCCTGCGCCTGCGCCCCGCCCAGGAACCCGCCACCCGGGTTCTTCGCCGACGCGAACACCAGACACGCCGCGCCGGACCCGAGCCGGTGGGCGGCCTGCAACGTCGACTCGTACGTCACCTCCACGGCGCCGGCGCCCGGCTGCGCGCCATCGAGGTGCAGGACTTCGTCCGGCAGGTGCTCGCGAGTGCCGGCGACCGCGGCGCGTACCGCCGCCCCGATCTCGACGTCGTCGCCGGCGTCGTCGCGATAGCGTCCGGCTTCGGCGATCGCGACCGTCTGCCGGGCGATCTCGCGGAGACGGCCGCTCATCCGGCATACCCATCGATGTCGTGCATGATCGGCAATCTAGGCAAGCCCACCCGCGGCGGGCAACCGATTAGTGGCCGCCGGCCGACCCCACGGGCGTCGACCGGGTCCACCCGAGACGCTGCGAGCAGAGCGGGTCGCGCAACCCGTCCCGCACAGGGCATAGTGGCCCGCGGCTCCATCGACCGATGTTGCCCGCTCTCGGCGAAGGTGGTGGGAAGTGACGACGCGCTCACGTGTCCGATGGGCCCGGGCGGCCGCACTGTCCACGCTGGCCGGAGGAGCGCTCGCGGTGCCGGCGGCACCGGCGACTGCCGCGCCGGAGACGGTGAGCATCCTGAGCGTGTCGGCGGAGAACGTGAAACCCCGCGAGACGGTGCGCGTGCAGTTCCGCGTCACCAACAGCGGACGCCGGGCCGAGACGGCCATCGTGGTGGTCGGCGGCGGCCTGCGGTGCACCGCCGGCTGCCGGGCGGAGCCGAAGCTCGGTCCCGGCCAGAGCCAGACCTTCGACGCGACGCTCGTCGCCCCGGAGGCCCGCCCGGGCGAGACCACCGGTCTCAACATCTCGATCGGTGTGCGGCTCGCCGGGCAGAACAGCTACGCCTACAAGATGGTCTACGTCCACGGCCCGGGTGCCTCGCCCACCGGCGGGGCCGCACCGGCGGCCGGGGTGAGTGGGGTCTCCGGCCGGGTCCGCGACGCCGAAGGAAAGGCGATCGGCGGCGCGGACCTGACCATCCGGGACAGCGCCGGTCACGAGTACCGGACGACCAGCAACCGCAGTGGCCAGTTCTCGATCACCTCCAGGGCCGGCCGGACGATCGCCGAGGGATCCATCACGGTCCGCGCGTCCATGGACGGCTACCGCACCGCCCGCGCGACCGTGCGGGGCAGAGCCGGTGACGTCGCGACCGTGCGACTGACCCTCTCCGCGGTGGCGTCGCCCACCACGACCCCGCCGTCGCCCACCGCGGAGGCGAGCCCTCTCGCCGCGGCGGCCGAGGACGCCGTCCCCGGGACGACGCCGCCCACGTTCACGGCCGCCAGTGACGAGGGCGGCAGCACGTCGATGTTCCTCCTGGGCGGCCTGCTGGTCGCCGCGGGCCTGGGCGCGCTCGCACTGGTGCTGGTGCGGCGGAGGAACGCACCGAGTGCGGTGGCGGAGGCGGCCGCTCCCCCGGCGGCCTGGCTGCCGGCGCCGCCCGCGGGGAGCATGGCCGATGCTCCGACGGCGATCCTGCACACCGGGCCGGCCGCCGGCGGCTCCCCGCACTCGTACTCCCCGCACTCGTACGGCACGTCCCCGCAGGGCGGCGGCCACCAGCACGGCTACCGAGGCTGAAGATCGTCGCCGGCCGGGGACTCGCTCCGGTGGCGGCCACTGTACCGGTCGAGTAGGCTCGGGCTATACCGGTCCAGGAGCCTGCCCATTCTCGTTGAGAAGTCTCCTCCGATGAGCCTCTCACGGAGCCGTCGCAACATCGATCCCAGCGACGGCCAACCTCCGATAATGGCGATCCGCGATTCCGCGCGCTCCATGACCACAAGGCTGTCCCGCCAATTCCGTGACCTCCTGACGCGCCCAGGATCGTTTACGGACTTTTAACCGAGCGCCCTACGGGCCGCGCTTTCCGAGCCGATCGGCACCGCCCGACGACGCGCCTCCTCGCTGGCTTGATGCCTGTTCAGGGCCGCTTTGGCCGCCCACGCGACCGAGGACGTAAAAACGGGTTTCGGATCTGTTAACAGCTCGCACTCACGCCGCCGGTTCACATCTTTGAAGATCAGCATGCGCCGACGAAGCGTTGCAGGCCCTCCGGCCACATGCTCTACTGAGCGCAGCCTCAGGCTGAAATCCCGTCGACGAATACCTTCTTATCGGAAGGATAGTGCTTTGACGTTTGTCTATCTGGATTCCGGCGACTCCGAGCAGATACGGGCAGCCGCCGAGGACGGTCTCATCAGAGGTTTCACGACCAATCCCACGCTGCTGCGGCAGGTGACCGACGATCCGCTCCGTCACTGCTCCGAGCTTCTCGGCAAGTACGACCGGCTGGAGGTCTTCTACCAGCCGACCGGGGCGTACGGAGACCTCGAGGCGGAGAGCTGGGCGGCCTGGCGGCTGGACCCGCAGCGGATGACGCTGAAGCTGATGTCGACACCTTCCGGCATCGCGCTGGCCCGCCGGCTCGCCGACGGTGGCGCGCAGGTGGCGCTCACCGCCGCCCAGAGTTCGACCGTCATGATCGTCGCCGAGGCGATCGGGTGCGAGGCGGTCATCCCGTACGTCGACCGAGCCTGGCGGGACCAGCGCACCGAGAGCCACCTGGTGCGCTCGCTGGCGCAGGTACGCCACGGCGCCACCCGGATCATCGCCGCCTCGGTGAAGAACGCCGGCCAGTTCGTGCAGGCGTACCGCGACGGCGCCGACGCCGTCACCGCGCCACTGGACGTCCTGCGTGCCGTGACCGCCGACGCGGCCGCGATCGAGGCGGAACAGGCGTTCACCGCCGAGTACGCCGACACCGCGTTGCCGCTGCCCTGACCGTCTCCGAGAGCGGGGGAGAGAGAAGTGCCGAAGCATGCGTACGAAGCCGTCCTGTTCGACATGGACGGCGTGGTGGTGGACACCGAACGGACGGTGGCCGCGTTCTGGCGGCTCCTCGCCGCCGAGCACGGCTTCACCATCAGCGACGAGGAACTGGAGGAGCACGTGTTCGGCCGGCACGCCGACCACACCCTCAAGGTGCTCTTCCCGGCGATCCCGGCCACCGACCACGGACCGGTGTACGAACGGCTTCGGGTCAACGACCAGACGCTGCGCTACGCGGAGATACCGGGGGCGACCCGCCTGATCGGCGAGCTGCGCGCCGCCGACGTGCCGGTCGCCCTGGTCACCGGCGCGCAGGACTGGAAGGCCACAGCCGTCCTCGCCCAGTTGGGTCTGGCCGCCTCCTTCGACGTCCAGATCCGCGCCGACGACATCGCCGTCGGCAAGCCGGATCCGGGCTGTTACCGGCTCGCGGCTCGGCGCCTGGGCGTCGACATCACCCGCTGTGTGATCTTCGAGGACGCCTTTAGCGGGGTGGCCGCGGCGGTGGCCGCCGACGGCACCTGCGTCGCGATCGGCCCGGCAGTCCGGGCGAGCCGGCTCACCGCCATCGGGGCACTCACCGTCGTACCCGACCTCCGGCAGACCCGCTACGAGCCGGGCCGGTTGCGCGTCGACCCGGTGACCGAGCTGCCCTTCACCCAGGTTCGCGCGCGTACGCCCTGATCCGGCACACCGGCTCCACGCCTCCCCCTTTCCACCGGCGGCGTCGGCCGCCGTGGAACCACCCTGCCCAGAAGGGGCGACATGTCCAGTCTGATCAATGTGCCGACGACGCGCGCGGCATCCTCGCCCGGCGCCGTCGCCGGTTCACCCACCGACGAGGTCCTGCGCCGGTCCCATCTGGTCGGCGGGAACCCGACGCTGACCCGGGCCGGCGGCGGGAACTTCTCCGCCAAGGGCGTCGTCGGCGACGTTCCGGTGCTGTGGATGAGTTCCTGGGGCTGCGACGGCGCCGCCACCACGGCCGAGGACTTCCCCGCGCTGCGCCTGGACGATCTGCTCGAACTGCGCCACGCCGTACCCCTGGACGGTCCCGCCATGGTGGAGCGGATCGCCGCCACCGCGCTGACCGCCGACCAGCGACCGCCCGGCATCGAGACGCTCACCCACGCCTTCCTCCCGGCGGCACACGTCGACCACTGCCATCCCGACGCCGTCATCTCGTTGACCTGCATTCCCGACGGCCGCGAGCGGGCTACCGCCGAGTTCGGCGACGAGGCGATCTGGTTCGACTACCGGCAGTTCGACATGGGCGTGGCGCAGGAGCTGGCCGACCGGGTCGCCGCGCAGCCCGGCTGCCGGTTCGTCCTGCTCGCCAACCACGGCATCTTCACCTGGGCCGACACCAGTGACCAGTGCTACCGCAACTCGCTCGAAGCGGTGGCCCGGGCCCGGCGGGCCCTCGGCGCCGCCGCGCGCGGACGGCCGGGAGACCTCGGCGGGTCCGCCGTGCGGCCGCTGGTCGCCGGCCAGGCGGACGACCTGCTCGACGAACTGCTCCCGGTCCTGCGGAGCGCCATGCGTGAGGACCGGCGTGGCATCGTCCTGAGCACCGACACGAGCCCGGAAGCCGTCCGGTTCGTCTCCTCCGTACGCGGGCCGGAACTCACCCAGGCCGGGCCGGGTTGTCCCGACTCGCTGGTGACAGTCGGCTACCGTCCCCTCGCACTCACCCCCACCGACCTGACCGCACAGGGGGTGCGAGCCGCGATCGAGCGCTACCGCAGCGCGTACGCCGCGATGTTCGAACGTCACGCCGACGCGGCGGCCCGCCGGCACGGTCCCCGCCGTGACCTGCCCCGGGTGGTGCTGCTGCCCGGGCTCGGCGTGGTGGCCGGGGGCGCCGACCCGGCGCAGGCGGCCATCTGCGCCGAGCACTTCGCCCAGACCCGTTCGGTGATCGAAGCCGCAGACGCGGCCGGGGGCTACCGGAGCCTCACCGAACGGCAGGGCATCGCCGACGAGTACTGGCCGCTGATGCGGTTGAAGCCGCTGTTGCGGACGGCACCGGGCCGGCTGGCGGGCTCGGTCGTACTCGTCGCCGGTGCGACGGAGGCGACCGGCCGGGTCGTCGCCGATCTGCACGCCGCCGGCGCGAACGTCGCCCTGGCCGGCGGTGGCGAGCCGTCGCGGCCGGACGTCGTACACCTCCGAGCGCGACTGTCCGCTCCCGACGCGGTCGTCCGCGAGGCGGTGCGCGCCTTCGGCGGCTTCGACGTACTCGTCGATCTCACCGGCGTCGACGACCGCCTGCTCCACGCGGCCGCGGCGGTCTTCGCCCGCCAGGGCACCCCCGGAATCTTCTGCACGGCCGAACCCACCGGTGGCCGTGTGTACGACGGCGAGCACGTCGACGTGCTCGTCGAGGAGGACCTCAGCATGGTCGCCGAACGAATCATCGTCGCGGCCACAGAACCCCCACAGGGGAGTACGGAGGATGCGTCGTGACCGAGAAGACCTACGACACCTGGTCGGGAACACGGGACCTGTTACCGCCGGGGCATGTGCTGCTCAGCTCGTGCTTCGACGCCCACCACACCATCGGTGGCGGCCTGTTCTCGATCGGCAAGACGGTCGAGGTGATCGACCGTGTGTCCAGTACGGGCATGTGTGCCGACGACTCGCTGCTCTACCGGTGCCTGTGGAGCGCCGAGGGCAGCCCTGCCGAACTGGTCGCGTACGACAGCGCCGGGGTGCGGCGGTACCAGCGGCTCGACGACGTCTCCACGCCGCACGACATCCTCTGCGTGAACGACCAGGTGCTGGTGGTCGCCACCACCCAGAACGAGGTGCAGTCGATAGGCCGCGACGGCGAGGTGCTGTGGCGCTGGCGGGCTCCGGGTGAGCCGGACAGCTGGCACCTCAACAGCCTGGCCCGGTACCACGACCGGATCGTCGTCTCCGGTTTCGGACCGTTCCTGCGGCGACGCGGGTGGGACGAGAACGGCAAGCCCTCCACCGGCAGGGTGGTCGCGCTCGACACGGGTGAGCCCCTGCTCGGCGGCTTCCGAGCGCCGCACCATCCGCACTACTCCGACGGGATGTGGCTGGTGTGCGACTCGGCCGCCGGAGAACTCGTCGAACTGCCCGACTCCATCCGGCGTCCCACCCGCCGGCTGCCCCTGCCGGGCTGGCCACGTGGCCTCGCCGTCACCCCGGATCACCTGTACGTCGGCATCAGCCCTCACCGGTACCTGGACTCCTCCGTCGACACCGCGGCGGTGGCGGTCGTCGACCGGGCGCAGTGGAGGGTGCTCGGCGTCATCAAGCTGCCCGCGCGGGAGATCTACTCGCTGGCCGTCGTCCCGGAGGCCCTCGCCGAGGGCGCCCGTCACGGCTTCAACGCCAACAACACCCGGACACACGAGCAGGGCCAGCGCCAGTTGTTCGACCAGCTCGGCAAGCGGCCGCGGCAGCTCTGGGCGGTCGGCGACCACCTCCGCGAGGAGGAGTGCCGGATCACCGTCACGCCCGAGGAGCCGATCTACGAGGAGATCGAGGCGGGCAGCCTGCTGAGCGTCGCCTGCCTGATCCAGAACACCGGCGCCGGGATGCTCACGCCGGCGCCGCCGAAGCCGGTCCGCGTGGTGTCCCGGTGGTACGACGCGGACGGCGAGCCGGTGCCGGGCGCGGTCGCCAAGTCCGCCCTGCCCCGGTCCCTGCCGCCGGAATCGGCGACCCGGGTGCTGGTCCGGGCACGTGTCCCGGAGGAGGCCGGGCGGTACCGGCTGCGGATCACCCTGGCGCAGGACGACGGTCTGGTCTTCGACGAGCTGCACGCGGACAACCTGACCGAGATCGAGTTCGACGTGGTGCCGGACGGCGTACGCGACGACGCGCTGGCCGAGTTCGGCCTGTACCCGTCGGAGGTCCGCACCGCGCGGATGGCGAACACCGTCGAGGAGTTCCTGCACTCACTGCTGCATCACCCCGACGGCGCACCACGCGCGCTCAGCAGGGCGCTGATCGCCGACCGCGGTGCGGCGGCGTTCGGGGACGCGGTCGCCGCCGTCCTGGGTTGCTCCCCCGACTCCATCCGGTACGTGGTGAACCAGGCGCTGGACGGTGCGAGCGACCTGACGCTCACCGGCGCCGAGGCGATCGCGCTGATGATGCACCGGCTCGGCGTCACCGTCGCCTTCACCTACGCCGGCACGTCCGAGCTGGCCCTGTGCGACGCCACTGCCCGGCTCGGCATCCTCCGCAACGGCAGAGGTGACCGGGAGAGCGTCTTCCAGGCCGCCGGCGCCAGCATGTTGCGACCCGGCCACGGTGCCGCCATCGTCCACGCGGCACGGGGCCTGACAAACGCTCTCGGGGCGGTCGGCGCGGCGCGCCGCAACGAGGTCGGCACGCTGGTGGTGGTCGGAATGCCGTCCACCGCCTCCGCGCCGTTCCTGCCTCCGCACGGCGAGCCGCGGCTCATCGAGGCATCCGGCGAGTTCGCCAAGGCCGCGTTCGAACTGGGCCCGGTTCCCCCCGCCGACGCGCCGGCCGAGCGGGCCGCCGCCGCGGCACACCTCGTCGACGTTCTCCACCGGGCCGACCTGGCGATCCGCCAGGCCCCGTGCGGACCGGTGCTGCTCGGGGTACCGCAGGACGTCGCGGAGAGCAGTTGGGTGCCACTGGAGCGTGTGCTGCAGTTCCGGCCGGCGGACCCGCACCGGCCGGTCGACCGGGACACCCTGCGGGAGGCCGCCGCCCGGCTGAGCGGCGCCGGCCGCCCGGTCGTGCTGATCGACGACTACGCGCTCCGGCACGAGGGGATGCGGCCCGCGCTCGCCGCGTTCAGCAGGGCCACCGGCAGCGCGGTGCTCCAGGTCAAGTACCGGCGCGGCCCGATGCTCTTCGAACGCGTCGACGAGACGGAGGTGCCCGGCTTCGTCGGCTGGTACGACCCGAACGACCAGGCGCACCGAAGGATCATGGAAGCGACCGACATGATCGTCACGGTCGAGGACCGCAACATGTATCCCCGCGTCATCGGCGAGCTGCCGCCGGGACCGAAGATCGCCCTGACGTCCAAGCCCGCGGGCGTGCTCAAGAACGGCTACCTCACCGGCGACGACCTCCTCGTCGACGGCGACGTGGTCGGCTCGCTCCACGAGCTGGCCGCAGTGCTCGGTGACCGCAACGGGGCCCCGCGCTGGTACGCCGAGTCGGTCCGGGAGCCGTCCCCGCCGCGCCACGTGGTGCCGACGGCGGCCTTGACGGTCCGCGAAGGACTGGCCCGGGCCGTCACCGCGGTGGCCGGCGAGCAGGACCGCCCGGTCACGTTGGTCGACGACAGCCAGATGTTCGGCGGGTTGCTCGCCGAGGTCTACGACCTGCTGCCGGCCGGAGTCCGGGTGTTCGGCGACCACGGCGGCTTCGTGGGCGGCGGCACGGCCACGGCGACCGGCCTGGCCGTGGGCGAGGCCGGCGTGAGCGTCATCTGCACGGTCGGCGACCAGGGTCTCACCAACGGCATCCAGGGTCTGGTGTCAGCCGTGCAGGAGAACGCGCCGATCACGTTCGTGGTCTGCAACAACGGCGGCAGCGTGTCCCTGCGCAAGCAGTCGCGCGGACAGACGCTGCTGAACTCCGGCTTCCACCAGTACCTCGACAACGCCGCCGGGATGCGGTACGCGGAGATCGCCGAGGTGCTGGGCATGCAGGCACGCCGGGTCGATCTGACGAACTGGCTGGACGGCGAGCACGCGGCGACGCGCCTGACCGACTTCCGGCAGGCCCTGTCGTCGGCCGTGAACCACGCCGGACCGTCGCTCATCGAACTGGTCCTGCCGTCGGACCCGGAGTTCTGGACCGGCGTCTGGATCACCGAGGGCTTCGAACCGCTGGCGAAGCCGGCGGTCAAGGTCGAGGACGCCGCCCATGCGTGAGGTGACTGTCGGTACCGCCGATCTCGCGGCGTACCAGCAGATTCTCGGCCCCGAGCGCAGCACCGCGCTGCGCTCGGGCGCCGAGCGCCTCGCCGGCCTGCTGGGCGGGCGGACGGTGTGGAACGTGAACTCGACCGCCGCGGGAGGCGGCGTGGCCGAGCTGCTGCACTCCCTGGTCCCACTCGCGACGGCGCTGGGTCTCCCGGTCCGCTGGCTGGTGATCGACGGCGATCCGCGGTTCTTCGCCGTCACCAAGCGGCTCTGCACCCTGGTCTACGGTTCACCGGGCGACGGCGGCCCGACCGGGGAGCCGGAGCAGGAGCACTACCGCCGGGTGCTGCGGGCGAACTCCGAGGACCTCGCCGGCTTCGTACGCCCCGGCGACGTGGTCGTCGTGCACGAGGCGCAGCCTGCCGGCCTGGTGCCCGCCGTGGCGGAGATGGGTGCCCGGGTGGTCTACCGGGCGCACACCGGTTGCGACGTGCCGAACGAGAACACCGCGCGCGGCTGGGCCTTCCTCCGCCCGTACGTGGAGAAGGCCGACGCCTCGGTCTTCCTCATCGCCGATCACGTGCAGGGCTGGGCGCCGAACCCGCACGTGATCGCCCCCTCGATCGACCCCTGCTCGCCGAAGAACGTCACGCTGAGCCCGGCGGAGACCGTCGAGGTGCTGCGCGCGGCCGGCGTCCTGTCCGGTGGGAGCGGCAGGCCGGTCACCGTCTCGCGCGGCGGCCCGCCCGTCGAGATACGGCACCCGGTGGTCGCGGTCCGCGACGGCGCCCCGCCCGACGCGGGCGCTGCGATGGTCGTGCAGGTCTCGCGATGGGACCGGCTCAAGGACATGGCCGGGGTCCTCCGGTCGTTCGTCGCCGCCGACGTGCCGGACAGCTACCTCACCCTGGCCGGCTCGGACGTCACAGGCGTCTCGGACGACCCGGAGGCGGCCGAGATGTTCGACGAGTGCCGGCGCGAGTGGGCGCAGTTGCCGCAGCCGATCCGGGCCCGCGTGCAACTGCTGTGCCTGCCGATGACGGACATGCGGGAGAACGCGCTCGTGGTGAACGCGTTGCAGCAGCACGCGACGGTGGTGGTGCAGAAGAGCCTCGCCGAGGGCTTCGGACTCACCGCCACCGAGGCGATGTGGAAGGCCCGGCCGGTACTCGCCAACGCGGTCGGCGGGCTGCGTACACAGGTCGTCCCGGACGAGTCCGGCCTACTGCTGGAGCCGTCCGACACGGCCGGCGCCGCCGCGTCGATCGCCCGCGTCCTCGGCGATCCGCAGCTCGCCGCGCATCTCGGCGCCGGCGCCCGGCGCCGGGTGCGCGAGCACTACCTGCCGGACCGCCACCTGCTGCGGTGGGGCCGGCTGATCGAGAACCTGCTGCCGGAGGGAGGGCGCTGATGCGCCGGCTCGGCAAGAACGGACCCGCCACCTTCGACCTCGGCCTGGGCTGTATGGGCATGTCCCAGTTCTACGGCCCCGGCGACGACACCGATTCCCTGCGGACCATCAACCGCGCCCTGGACCTGGGCGTCAACCTGCTGGACACCGCTGACATGTACGGCCCGTACACCAACGAGGAGCTGATCGGCCGGGTCCTGCGCACCCGCCGCGAGGAGGCGCTGGTCGCCACGAAGTTCGGCAACGTCAAGGACGACACCGGCCGGGTGGTCCGGGTCGACGGCACCCCGGCGTACGTGCGGCGGGCCTGCGAGGGATCCCTGCGGCGGCTCGGCGTCGACGTGATCGACATCTACTGTCAGCACCGGGTGGACCGCAACACCCCGATCGAGGAGACCTGGGGTGCGCTCGCCGAGCTGGTGGCCGAGGGCAAGGTCCGGGACCTGGCCATCTCCGAGGCCGCCGAGGACACGGTGCGCCGGGCGCACGCGGTGCACCCGGTGGCGGCGGTGCAGACGGAGTTCTCGCTGTTCAGCCGCGATCCGCAGCGTGGTCTGCTGCACGCGCTGGACGACCTGGGGATCGGGTTCATCGCGTACGCGCCGCTGGGCCGCGGCCTGTTGTCCGGGCGGTACGACGCCGACGCCCGCTTCCCGGACGACGACTTCCGCAGCGGCCTGCCCCGGTTCACCGGTGAGAACCTGCGGCGCAACGCGGCGACGGTGCGCGGCATCCGGGAACTCGCCGATCGCCGCGGTCTCACAGTGGCGCAGCTCGCCCTGGCCTGGGTGCTGACCCAGGGGCCGGACATCGTCCCGATCCCGGGAACGAAGACCGTCGGCCGGCTGGAGGAGAACATCGTGGCCGCCGACGTACGGCTGACCGACGAGGAGCTGGCGCTGCTCGACGGCATCGCACCGGTCGGCGCCGCCGCGGGTGACCGGTATCCGGACATGTCCGGCGTGGACATCTAGCGGCGCGACGGGAGATCGTCATGGACACCGAGGACTGGTGGCGCACGGCCGTCATCTACCAGATCTACCCGCGCAGCTTCGCCGACTCCGACGGCGACGGCGTAGGCGACCTGCGGGGCATCATCGAACACCTCGACCATCTGAACGGGGCGCCCGGATCGCTGGGCGTCGACGCGCTGTGGCTGTCCCCGTTCTACCCGTCGCCGCAGGCCGACTTCGGCTACGACATCAGCGACTACACGGCTGTCGATCCGGCGTACGGCACCCTGGCGGATTTCGCCGAACTCGCCGACGAGGCGCACCGGCGTGGCATGCGCCTGCTGGTCGACCTGGTCATGAACCACACCTCCGACCGGCATCCGTGGTTCGTCGAGTCCCGGTCGAGCCGGTCGAATCCCAGGCGGGACTGGTACATCTGGGCCGACGACCGGGACGGCGGGCCGCCGAACAACTGGCTCAGCTCGTTCGAGCGGTGCGGGCCGGCCTGGACGCTCGACCCGGCCACGGGCCAGTACTACCTGCACAGCTTCACCCCGCAGCAGCCCGACCTGAACCTGCGCAACCCGCAGGTGCGTGCGGCGATCCGGGACGTGTGGCGGTTCTGGCTGGACCTGGGCGTCGACGGGTTCCGCATCGACGTGGCGCATCGGCTGTTCAAGGACGCCGCGTTGCGGGACAACCCGGAGCCGCTGGCCGCGTACCGGCGACACCACAGTCATCCCGAACTGCGCCAGTTCAACATCGACCTGCCGGAGTGCCACGACCTGCTCCGCGAGCTGCGCGCCGTCCTCGACGGGTACGGGCCCGGCCTGCTGCTGGGCGAGGTCCCGATCAGCGACGACACGCGGCTGGTGCGGTACTTCGGCGCCGACGGCATGCACACCGCCTTCCACGTCGCCTTCTGGGAGCAGCCGTGGGACAGCGCCCGTTTCCGCCGCACGGTCGACGGCCTCTGCGCCCTGGCCGCACCCGACGCGTTGCCCACCTACGCGCTCGCCACGCACGACATCTCCCGGACGGTCAGCCGGTACGGCCTGCGGCAGGCTCGCGTGGCCGCGCTGATGCAGTTCACCCTGCGCGGCCTGCCCTGCGTCTACTACGGCGAGGAGATCGGCATGGCCGACTCCCGTCCGCCACAGGCCCTCGACGTCGACGACCGGGACGGGCAGCGGGTGCCGATGAACTGGGAGCCCACCGGTTCCGGGTTCACTGCCGGCACCCCGTGGCTGCCGTTCGGGCCCGACATCGAGACCGCCAACGTCCGCGTGCAGGACGACGATCCGGCATCGATGTTGAACCTCTACCGCCGTCTCATCCGGTACCGGCGCGACTCCAAGGCGCTGCGGTTCGGCGATTACGAGTCACTGCCCTCGCCGAAGGACACCTACGTGTACCGGCGGCGCGCCGGCGGCGACGAACTGCTCGTCGCGCTCAACTTCGCCGACCGGCCGATCGTGGTGGGTCTCGGCGAGGGCACCGCCCGACTGGAGCTGTCGACCGACGCCGACCGCGAACCGGAGACGGTGCGGCTCGCCGCGGTGTCACTCGGCGCCCTGGAGGGAGTGGTGCTCGGTGTCCGCTGAGCTGGCCAACTGGGCGGGCAACCTGCGGTTCAGGGCCCGCCGGGTACACCGCCCGACGACGCTGGACGAGGTGCGGGCGGTGGTGGCCGAGGCGGACCACATCCGCGCGCTGGGCACCCGGCACTCGTTCAGCGACATCGCCGACACCGCCGCCGACCTGGTGTCCCTGGAGGACATGCCGCCGGTGACGACTGTCGACGCGCGCAACGCCACTGTCACCGTCGGCGGCGGCGTACGCTACGCCGGGCTCGCCCGCGAGTTGCACGCCGCCGGGTTCGCGTTGCCCAACATGGCGTCGCTGCCGCACATCTCGGTCGCCGGGTCCTGCGCCACCGGCACGCACGGGTCCGGCGTACGGAACACGATCCTGGCCGGCGCGGTGCGGAGCCTGGAACTGGTCACCGCGGGCGGTGAGCTGGTCACGGTACGGCGGGACGACCCCGACTTCGCCGGCGTGCCGGTGAACCTGGGCGCCCTCGGCGTCGTCACGAGCCTGACGCTCGACGTCGAACCGGCGTACGAGGTGAGCACGACGGTCTACCTCGAACTGCCGGTCAGGGCCGGGCTGGACCACTTCCGGGAGCTGATGTCGGACGCGCACAGCGTCTGCCTCTTCACCGACTGGGGAGCGCCGGTCTTCAACCAGGTGTGGGTGATGGCACGTACCGACGATCCCCAGCCGAAGTCGCCCGGCCGGGAGTGGTTCTCCGCCACCCCGGCCACCCGCGACCTGCACCCGGTGAGCACCCAGTCGGCCGCCGCGTGCACCGGACAGCGGGGCGTGCCCGGTCCGTGGCACACCAGGCTGCCGCACTTCCGGCCGGAGTTCACGCCGAGCTCCGGGGAGGAGCTCCAGTCCGAGTACGCGGTGCCGGCCGGGCACGCCGTCGCCGCGCTGGAGGCGCTCGGTGAGATCGCCGGCGTGATCCATCCGGTCCTGCAGATCTGCGAGGTCCGTACGGTGGCTGCTGACGAGTTCTGGCTCAGCCCCGCGTACGGGACCGACGTGGTCACCATCCACTTCACCTGGATTCCGGACGCCGACCCGGTACGGCGGACCATCCGCGCGGTCGAGGCGAGCCTCGAACCGTTCCGCGCCCGGCCCCACTGGGCCAAGCTCACCGAGATGCCGCCCGAACGGATCCGAGGGCTGTTTCCCCGCCTCGCCGACTTCCGGGCACTGGCGCACCGGTACGACCCCGGTGGCAAGTTCCGGAACGACTTCACGGACCGGTACCTCGGACCGGCCGCCCGGCGGGGAGGACATGGAGACGGAGGCTCGCGGTGACGCTGCGCGTGTCGCACCTGGACGAACTCGAGGCGGAGAGCATCTTCGTGATGCGGGAGGTGGTGGCGGAGTTCGAACGGCCGGTGTTGCTCTTCTCCGGCGGCAAGGACTCGGTGGTGATGTTGCGGTTGGCGGAGAAGGCGTTCACCCCGGCGCGGATTCCGTTCCCCGTGATGCACGTGGACACCGGCCACAACTTCCGCGAGGTGCTGGAGTATCGGGACGCCCGGGTGACGGCGCTGGGGTTGAGCCTGATCGTGGCCTCGGTGCCGGAGGCGATCGACGCCGGCCTGGTACGCGAGCCGGCGGACGGCACGCGCAACCGCATCCAGACACCCGTGCTGCTGTCCGCCGTGGAGAAGTACCGGTTCGACGCGTTGTTCGGTGGGGCGCGCCGAGACGAGGAGAAGGCCCGGGCGAAGGAGCGGATGTACAGCTTCCGGGACGAGTTCGGGCAGTGGGACCCGAAGAACCAGCGGCCGGAGCTGTGGGCGTTGTACAACGGCCGGCACCATGCCGGGGAGTCGATCCGGGTGTTCCCGCTGTCGAACTGGACCGAGTTGGACGTCTGGCACTACATCGCCCGGGAGAGGTTGCCGCTCCCCTCCATCTATTTCGCACACGAGCGTGAGGTGGTGGAGCGCAACGGCATGTGGTACGCCGTCAACGAGTTCCTGCGCCCCCGGCCGGGCGAGTCCTCCCGGCTACGCCGGGTGCGCTACCGGACGGTGGGCGACGCCACCCAGACCGCGGCGGTGCTGTCGGAAGCGGACTCGGTGGAGAAGGTGATCGACGAGGTGGCCTCGACCCGGATCACCGAGCGCGGCGCGACCCGTGGGGACGACCGGGTCTCGGAGGCCGCGATGGAGGACCGCAAGCGGGAGGGCTACTTCTGACCGCGGGGCCGCACACCACCGGACACCGGACCCCTGATCCGAATGGAGATCCATGGACGTCGCAT
The DNA here is from genome assembly GCF_008868145.1 of Micromonospora sp. AMSO1212t. Lineage (NCBI taxonomy): Bacteria > Bacillati > Actinomycetota > Actinomycetes > Micromonosporales > Micromonosporaceae > Micromonospora > Micromonospora sp. AMSO1212t. Next base: position 35,895 of record NZ_WBKS01000018.1, on the reverse strand, counting down.
CAGTGAGTGAACTCTTCGAACACGGCCTCGTCTCGGACCCGGACGCGGTGGTGGAGATCCGCGAGTCGATCGGCGACCCGCACTCCGGGCCCGGTGGGCGTTCGTACCGGGTCTGTCTCGCCGGTGGCCTCGCCTTCGAGGTGCTGTTGGAGCGCGGCCTCGACATCGGTGCCCTGTGGTGCCGCGGCCTCCCGGTCGCCTGGCGTTCCCCCCTGCGGGCCGCCGGACCGGACACCGCTGCCGCAGGTGGCTGGGTGGGCCGGTTCACCGGGGGCATGCTGGCCACCTGCGGGCTGGACAACATCGGCCGCGCCCGGGACACGTACGGCCAGCACGGCACGCATCACCAGACCCGGGCGGTCGACGTGGTCGTACGCCGGACGACAGCACCGGCCGGGGTGGTCATCAGCGGGACCGTGCCGTCGGCCTCGGTCTTCGGCCGGCAGCTGCTGCTCCATCGGGAGATCTCGTCCACCGCCGGCCGGACCGCCGTCACCGTGCGCGACACGATCGTGAACGAGGGCATCACCGCCGAGCCGGTCAGTCTCCTCTACCACCTGAACTTCGGCGCCCCGTTCCTCACGCCCGGAGTACGCGTGCGCACGCCCGCCGGACGCCACACCCTCCGCGACGACGACTCGGACTGGCAGGTCTTTCCGCAACCGCTCGACGCCGTCGGAGAGGTGGTCTGGGAGCACGCCGGCTTCGCCGGTCGGTCCGCCGGCATCGTCGTGCACTCCCCTGCCGTCGGCATGTACGCGGAGGTGACCTGGGACGCCGCCGTCCTACCGCGATGTTTTCAATGGATCTATCCCGCGCGGCGCGGCTGGGCGCTCGCCGTCGAGCCGGCGAACGCGCCGCTCTTCGGCCCGGACCGTGAGCTGCCGCATGCCGGCGCGCCCGTGCTGGCACCGGGTGGGCGGATCGAGGCGGGCTTCACGCTCGCTCTCCACGACGAGAAGCCGCCCCGGTGAACGTCGAGGCCGTGCGATGCCGAGCGGGCCGGCGGGACCGCTCAGCGGGGCGGTGGCGCAGTGCTGTCCCGGACCACCAGCTCGGCCGGCAGCACGTGGTGCTGCGGCACATGCGCGACGCCGGCCCGCGCATCGGCGATCGCCCTGGTGAGAGCGGTGGCCGCGGCCTTGCCCTTGGCTTCGACGTCCTGGTGGACCGTGGTGAGGGCGGGGCGCAGCTGGGCGGCCAGCGGATTGTCGTCGAAGCCGACGACTGACAGATCCCGGGGTACGTCGATGCCGAGGTCGACCGCCGCCCGCAGGACACCGTGCGCGGTCGCGTCGGAGAAGCACAGGACGGCGGTGGGCCGGTCCGGCCGATCCAGCAACAGACGGGCTGCGGCCCGCGGCTCCTCGGGGTTCGCGCCCGGCTGGCGGGCCACGAGCGGAGTGATCCCCGCTTCGCCCAGCACGTCGCACCATCCGAGCAGCCGCTGCTTGGCGGCGTATCCGTCGATCGTCACGTCCGCCGGGTCGATCAGGCCGTGCGGCGGGTGCATGCCGGACATGAGCAGGCCGATTCGGCGGTGGCCCAGGTCGAGCAGGTGCCGGGCGGCGGCCCGGGCGCCGTGCCGGTCCGCCACGTTGATCGTCGTAACGGTCTCCAGTGGTTCCTGGTCGACGTACACCAGCGGCAGCCGGCGGCGGGTCAGGTAGTCGACCGCCGCCGAGGTCGGGTCGCAGGAGTAGATGAGCGCGCCGTCGATGGCGACGTCCCGGGCGGGGATGATGTCCCCGGAGTCCGCGGAGGTCAACAGCGTGAGGGCCAGCCCGGTCGGGGCCAGCCGTTCGGCGATGGCTCCGAAGAAGCTGGTGGCGACGAGGTCGGTGAACGCGAATCGCAGCGAGGACGTGAGCACGATGCCGACCGCGCCGGTGGTGCCCCGGGCGAGGGCACGGGCCGCCGGATCGGGGCCCACGTAACCCAGATCGTGCGCGGCGGCCAGGATCTCCCGCCGCAGGCCGGTGGAGAGCTGGTCGGGCTTGGAGAACGCGTTGGAGACGGTCATCCGACTGACGCCCACGCGGTCGGCGATGGTCTGCAGTGTCACCCGCCGCCCCACGTCGCCACCCCCCGGAGGAGTCCACCGGCCGGCTGGCACCGGCGATCCCAGGCTACCAGCGGCGGGAACGGGCGGCGGAGAGCAGACCAGCAGCCCTGTGCAGCGCTCGGGCCAAGCGGTGACGGCCCGGCCGCGGATGCGGCCGGCACGGGGCGCCGGGACGGGCGGCGGCCTGCTCGTGAGCCACCAGGCGGACCGACAGGACGAGAGCGACGGGAAATTCCACGACATCCTCCAGGTGACCGCGTCGGCGCGCTTCTCTATATCGGTACAGTAGGGCACACTGTACCGGTACAGGAACCCCATGACGGAGAGAAGCCGGCGCTTCGACCCCGCCCGCCGCCTTCGGGGCGGGATCCCCCGAGTCCGCTGGACAGAAGGAGCCGCCATGAGTGACGCCCCCGCCCTCGGCACCGACCAGATCGCCCGGCTCCGCCTTGCGACCACCATGTTCTTCGGCATCGGCGGGTTCCTGTTCGCGGGCTGGACAGTCCGGATTCCCGCCATCAAGGAACAGGTGCACGCGTCGGCCGGAGAACTGGGGCTCGCGCTGCTCGGCATCTCCGGGGCCGCGGTCCTCACCATGATGGTGACCGGGCGGCTGTGCCGGCGCTGGGGCAGCCGGCAGGTGACGATCGCCGCCGCCGCGTTGCTCTGCCTGGCCGTGGTGCCGCCCACCCTGACCCGGTCGCCGCTCGCCCTCGGCCTCACCCTGGTTCTCTTCGGAATCGGCTACGGCGCCATCGACGTCGCGGTCAACAGCGTCGCGGTCGACCTCATCGCCGTGGTGAAGCGGCCGATCATGTCCGGCCTGCACGCGGCGAACAGCATCGGCAGCCTGACCGGCGCCGGTCTGGGAGCGGTGCTGGCGCTGTGGCTCAGCCCGCTCACCCATATGCTGGTGGCCCTGCCGCTCGGCCTCGTGGCGACGTTCTGGTCGGCCGGACTGCTGATGTCGGCGCCGTTGCCCACGGCCCGGCAGCCGGAGATGTCGGCCGTCGCCGACAACGGCCGCGGGCGTGACCTCAGGTTCGTCGTGGTGATCGCCTCCGCGGCGGCACTCTGTGCGGCCTACAGCCAGGGCGCCCTGGACAACTGGGTTCCCCTGCACATCGAGACCGACCTCGACGGAAACTCAGCGGTCGCGGCCGCCGGATACGCCACGGTGGCCGGAACCCTCACCATCGGACGGATGGCCGGAGTACGTCTGATCGAGCGCTTCGGTCACTCCCTGGTAGTCGTCGGCGGCGGAGCCGCGGCGGCCGTCGGCGCACTGGTGATGGCGTTGTCCCCGGTGCTGTGGCTGGTCTTCGCCGGCCTGGTCGTCACCGGACTGGGGTTGTCCAACATCTTTCCGTCGGCCCTTGCGCTGGCCGGGGCGAAGGGAGGCCCGGACGGCATCGCCCTGGCGTCCACGCTCGGCTACGCCGGCATCCTGATGGCGCCCCCGACGATCGGCTTCCTGGCCGACGGCTTCGGGCTGCCGCGCGCGCTCACCCTCATCGCGGCCACTCTGCTGACGGCGGGGGCGCTGAGCTTCGTGGTCCGCCACCACATCGACGGCGCCGGCCGAGCCGACGTCGCCAGGCAGGACGACGGCGCCGGGCAGACCGACGACCGGCCCGTCGCCGGTCCGGCGGTGCGCTGACCAGGACCGCCGGGCCCGGTTTCACCGACGACAGCGGCAACGGTCCAGCGGCCCGCGCTCACGTACCCGCTCCGAGTTGCCGCATCCGACGGTGCCCGATCCACGCCGCCCTGCCCGTCAGGCCCGGCGACCGTGTCATGGGAAGGCGCACCGTGAAGCGGGCTCCCCGCCCGGTCCGGCCCTCGGCCTCGATCGTGCCGTGGTGACTCGTCACGACCTCCTGGAGCAGGGCCAGTCCCAGGCCGTAGCGGCGGTCACCGGCGCCCGCGCCGCGGTGGAACCGGTCGAAGATCCGCCGGGCGTCCGCCTGATCGAAGCCCTTCCCGGTGTCGGCGATGACGATCTCGGCGACGTTCTCGACGGCCCGGAGCGTCACGTCGATCCGGCCGCCCGCGGGGGTGTGGGCCAGGGCGTTCGCGAGCAGTTCGCCGACGACCCGGCGCAGGGCCGACTCGACACCCGGCACCGGCAGCGGGGCGGCGGGGGTGTCCAGGGTGAGGGTGACCTGGCGCTCGGCGGCGCGTTCGGCCTCGGCGGCGAGCGTCGCGCCGATCAGCGAGGTGAGGTCGACCGGCGGGTCCGGTTCCCGGTCGGCGGGAGCGGCGGCGAGACGGGCCGAGAGCAGCAGATCGTCGACGATCTCACCCAGCCGGCGGGTCGTGCCGACCAGTCGGTCCAGGTCATCCAGGTTCGTGGCGGCGCCGTCGTGGCGCGCCCGCCGCGCGATCAGCTGGGCCCGGGTGTGCACCTGGGCGATCGGGGTCCGCAGTTCGTGGCTGGCGTCCGCGACGAAGCGGCGCTGCCGGGTCAGGGCCTCCGCGAGTGGTGCGACGGCTCGACGTCCGACGACCATGCCGGTCAGCACGGCGGCGAGCAGCCCGACCACCGCCGCGAGGCTGAACGCGAGCAGGAGGTGCCGGCGGTCGGACAGCTGGAAACGGGCGTCGAACACCGCCTGGACCACACCGTCGCCGCGGGCCTCGGTGCGTACGTGGTAGGTCGTGCCGTTACGCGTGACAGTGGTGATCTCGGTGGCCCCGGTGGCCGCCACTGTGGCCAGCGCGTCGTGCAACGGGAAGCCCGGTGGTGGCGGGTTCGCGCCGGTGTGCACGGTGGCGCCCTCGTACTCGAAGATCCAGCTGCAGGCGGGCGGGCCGGCGATGGTGCCGTGTTCGGTGCCCCACGCCAGCTCGCGCTGGATCTGCGCGTCCTGGCCCCGGACCAGGACCGCGTAGGAGATGCCGCCCGCCAGCAACAGCAGGGCGCCGATGGTGAGGCCGACGAACAGGCCGATCCGGAGTCGGGTCCGCCGTACGATCGCCTGCTCGACCGCCTCCATCAGAGCGTTCCGAGGCGGTAGCCGAGGCCGTGCACGGTGCGTACCGCCGCACGGCCGAGCTTGCGCCGCAGGTAGTAGACGTAGGTGTCCACTATCGACGCCGCCGCGGCCTCCTCGAAGACCTTGCGGCGCAGCACCGCGCGTGGATGTACGGTGCTCGGCCGGGCCGCCAGCACGCGCAGCAGCTCGAACTCGCGGGTGGACAGGGCCACGCGGGTGCCGTCGGGCAGCACCGCTTCCCGTGGCCCCAGGTCGAGCAGACCGGCGCCGATGCGCAGCACGTCGGTCGACTCGGGCTTACGCCGGCACAGCGCCCGCACCCGTGCGCTCAGTTCGTCGAGGTCGAAGGGCTTGACCAGGTAGTCGTCGGCGCCCGCGTCCAGCCCGGCGATCCGGTCGTCGACGGTGCCGAGCGCGGTGAGCATCAGGGTCCGGGACGGGACCGCCCGGGCGCGCAGCCGGGCGACCAGGTCGAGGCCGTCGAGCGCCGGCAGCATCCGGTCGATGACCATCACGTCGTACGAGCGGGTCAGCCCGAGATGCAGCCCGCGCTGGCCGTCGAAGGCCCGGTCGACCAGGTAGCCTTCATGACCCAGCGTCTCGGTGAGCATCTCGGTCAGATCCGCGTCGTCCTCGACCAGCAGCAGCCGGTTCGATCTTCCGCCCCGCATATGTTAACGATCCCATAGATGAAGACCGATGGAAGCATCGGTATTTGCATCTTCAACTATCTGAAACCGCCAGCGCGGGCGTGCGGACGTCGTCGGGCCGTTGCGCCTCCCGGCGCTCGATCCAGCTCAGCGCCGGCGTCGTCATCAGCGTGGTGACCAGCGCGACCAGCACCAGCACGGTGAACAGGGACGGGTTCACGATGCCCGCCTCCAGTCCCACGTTCAGCGCGATGAGCTGCATCAGGCCGCGGGCGTTCATCAGCGCGCCGACCCGCAGCGCCACACCCGGCGGCTCGCCGCGGAGCCTCGCCGCCGCCCAGCAGGCACCGAACTTGCCGGCGATCGCCACCGCCACACAGGCCAGCGCGAACAGCAGCACCGGCAGGGAACCGAGCAGCCCGAACTCCGTGCGCAGACCCGAGTAGGTGAAGAACAACGGCAGGAACAGCGTCGCGGCGACCGGGGTGAGCGTGTCCACGACCCGGTCGGTGTTGTCGGTGCGGGGCATCACCACGCCGACCGCGAACGCGCCGAAGACCGCGTACAGCCCGATCTCGTCGGTGTACCAGGCGACCAGGAACAGCAGGGCGACGGTGCCGAGCAGCCGGGCGCGGTCGTTGAGTGCGCGGTGGGTCATCAGCGCGGAGGTGACCGTACGCCCGCCGAGCCAGAGCAGCAGTCCGAACAGGACCGCTCCACCGGCGGTGACGAGGGCGGGACCGGCCTCGCCGGAGGCGAAGGCCAGGACGGCCGCCAGCATGATCCAGGCGGCCATGTCGTCGATCGCGCCGCTGGCCAGGGAGAGGGTGCCGTGCCGGGTGCCGGCGTGCCCGTGTTCGGTGATGATCCGGGCCAGCATCGGGAACGCGGTGATGGCCAGCGCGACGCCGACGAACGCGGCCGAGACCCCGAGTGACGTCCCGTCGGCCCGGATCGGCACCGCGCCCGCCGTCACCAGGACGAGCAGCACACCCAGCACGAGCGGCGCGGTGACCCCGGCCAGTGAGATCACGCCGGCGGTGCCGGCGAGCCCGGTGACCCGGTGGGCGCTGAACGCGTACCCGGCCTGGAACATGAACAGCACCAGGCCGACCTGACCCACCACGTAGAGGACCGGCAGCAGCGGGGCCGGGAACAGGGCGTTCTGCACGTCCGGCAGGAGGAGCCCGAGCAGCGACGGGCCCAGCAGGACGCCGGCGAGCATCTCGCTGACCACGGCGGGCTGGCCCGCCTTGCCGAGCAGCCAGGCGACCCCCTTGCAGAAGATCAGGATCACTGTGACAGCGATGAAGAATCGCGGCGCCAGCTCCGTTGGTGTCATCGGACAGCCCTCTCGAAGTAGTCGGTGCACAACCGCTGCCGGCGGGCGTCGATCACCATCCAGGTGCCGAACACCAGTTGCCGGACGCTGCGGCCCACGTCGGCCCACCGGTCCCGCGACCGCATCGCGGCCAGCCGCAGCCGCCCCGGGCCGGTGCACCCGGCCGGAGTCAGATACGCCGGGCCCCGGCTGGGCAGCGAGCGGGTGTGTGAGGCCGAGGAGGTCAGGACGTACCGGCGCAGCACCTCGCGGGTCGCGGCGCGCATCATCACCGGCGCGACGCCGCGGGCCGGGCAGGCCCGGTTCGCAGTGACCCCGTACGGGATGAAGTGCGCGTCGCCACGCTTGAGCGTCAGCCACCGGTCCGGATCGAACCGGTCGTCGCCGGCGGCTCCGCCGCGGTGGAACGCCAGGTAGTTGAAGAGCAGTACGGTTCCGGCCGGCAGGGACACGCCGGTGGGCAGCGTGATCGGCGCCGACGTGATCCGGTGCGCCACGCCGAAGAGCGGATGCACCCGCAGCGTCTCGTCGATCACCCGGTCCAGCGCCTCGTCGTCGTCGAGTCCCCGCTGGAGCGCGGGACGTGTGGCGAGGGCGAGCAGCACGTGCGCCATCGCCTCGGACATCTGCACCACGGCGGTGTTGAAGAAGGCGCCCTGGAGATACCAGGCCGTCTCCCGGGTGGTGAACGGCGGCGGCAGCGTCACCGGGCAGGTCCCCGCCTCGATCCGGTCGTGCAGATACCCGGTCAGCCGGTCGCGCCGCCGCATGTGCCGCAGGCCGGTGCACTTGAGCCCGTTGACCACGTCGTCGGCGTTGGCGACGATCAACGCCCGGGCATCAGGGGGGCACGTCTCGCCGAAGACGAGTTCGTAGTAGACCTCGGCCCAGACCGGCATCATCAGATCGCGCAGCCGGACGTGGCTGGTCCGGCCGGCCGGTAACCGGTCGAGCACCCGCCGGGTGGCGGCGGTCGCGAGGTCGTCGCAGCGCCCACGCCGTACCGCGAGCACCCGCCGGGTGGTGGCGGCCACGGTCCGGTAGCGCTCCCCCGGCTCCAGATGCTCCTGGTGCATGTGCGGTCCGGGGGCCAGCCAGTACCAGAACAGGTCCGACAACCCGGCTCCCCGGCTGCGCCCGTCCGCCGCCGGATCGGAGTACACCCGCTCGAAGTGCTCCATGCCGACGGTGGGGCCCGGCACCGGTACGCCCTCGACGCCGTTGACCTTGATGAACACCCACTCGCGCAGCCGGACCACGGTGCGGGGAAGCCAGTGCGGGACGGTCCACGCGATCCCCGCCAGGACCAGCAGGACGATCAGGACGCTCATCCGCATGCCACCGTGGCGACCAGGTCACCGCGCAGGTCGGCCGGGCCGGTGACGCCGGCCAGCGCCAGCGCCCGGTCGAGGTCGGCGTGCAGCAGGTCGAGCACGTGGCGTACCCCGGCGGCGCCGCCCACCGCGAGCCCCCACAGCACCGGGCGGCCGACCAGCACCGCGCTCGCGCCGAGCGCCAGCGCCACCAGGACGTCGGTTCCCCGGCGGACGCCGCCGTCGAGCAGCACCGGCAGCCGCCCGCCGACGGCCTCGACGACGGCCGGCAACGCGTCCAGGGTGGCGAGCGCCCCGTCGAGCTGCCGGCCGCCGTGGTTGGAGACCAGCAGACCGTCGAGACCGTACGAGACGGCCAGCGCCGCGTCCGCGGGATGCAGCACCCCCTTCAGCAGGATCGGCAGCCTGGTGACCTCACGCAGCCAGGTGATCCGGGCCCAGTCCAGCCCGGCGTCCATCCCGATGTCGCGCACCCGGCCGCTCGCGTCGCGCATGTTCTCGCAGACCATCCCGGGCGGCAGGTCGGCGAAGCCGTGCCGCAGATCGCGTTCCCGCCGGCCGAACACGGGCGAGTCGACGGTGACGACAAGAGCCGAGCAGCCGGCCGCCTCCGCCCGCCGTACCACCGATGCGGTGAAGTCGAGGTCCGCCTGCGGGTAGAGCTGGAACCACAGCGGCCCGCCGGCGGCGGCGATCTGCTCGACCGGCCGGGTGGCCGCCATGCTGACCACCATGATCGTGCCCGCCTCGGCGGCGGCGCGTGCGGTGGCCAACTCGCCCTCGGGGTGGGCCAGCCGGTGGAACGCGGTCGGCGCGATCAGCACCGGCATCGAGATCCGCGTGCCGAGCAGCGAGATCCGCAGGTCGCGCCGGCCCGCGCCGCGCAGGACGCGGGGCACCAGGTAGCGCCGGGCGAACGCCGCCTCGTTGGCGCGGACGGTGCGTTCCTCACCGGCCCCACCGGTGAAGAAGTCCCAGTGCACCGGGTCCAGGCGGCCCCGCGCGTCGGCGGCCAGCTCGGCCAGGTTCAGCGCCGGGCCGTCCAGCGCGGTGCCGTCCAGCGGACGCATCTCAGCCCTCGACGCCACTCAGGCAGCGGTCGACGAACGCGACCAGCGGGACGACGTGGGTCTCCGGCCGATCCCACCGGTTCTCCAGGTTCTCCGCCAGGTGGTGGGTGGCGACGACCCGGCCCGCCCGGTGGTGGCGGACGACCGGATGCAGGTAGGCGGCGTCGTGGGCCTGACCGGGGACGTCCTGGGCGACCCGGCTGACGGTGACGTCGAACGGATCCACCTGATCGTGCTCGGGGCCGTACTCGAGGGTGACGACGAAGGCGTCCGTGTAGTCGTGGTCAGCGGTACGCAGGCCGGTGCCGGTGAAGTACTCGACCGGCACCTCGTCGTGGTAGCGCGCGTCGGAGCCCGCCACCGTGACCACGTCGGCGAGGAAGCCGAACTGCTGCCACAGGGCGGAGGTGCGGTTGACCCGCGCGACGACGGCGTCGGTGATCAGCGCCGGGGTGGCGTCGAGCTTCTCCGCCGGCCACGGCGTGTCCCCGTACCGTCGCTCCAGGATCCGGTGCAGCGCCCGGACGGCGTACCGGAAGCCGTGGATGAACCCGCTCGTCGAGCGTTTGAAGTCCCGTTCCTGGCTGATCGTGCCGGCGAAGTAGAGGCCGGGTACGTTCACCGACTCCCACTCCGGGGTCTGCGCCGGGAAGCGGTCCCGGATCGCCAGTTGCGGACGGCAGGTGTCGTCGAAGATGGACGCGTCGAAGGCGAACCCGGTGCAGGCGAGCACCCGGTCGTACCGCAGTTCCTTGACCACCTCGTCGGCGCGGGTGAACGAGAACGTCACGGTGAAACCGGCGCCGTCGCGCTCGATGCGTCTGACGTCGCCGTCCAGGATCGCGTTCGCCGACTTCAGCTGGTAGGTGTCGAGGAAGTTGTTGTTCACCGCGCGCAGGTGCCCCACGTAGTGCGTACGCCAGGCCATCCGAACCGAACTCGGCCCGGCCAGGTGGATCAGCTCGGTGGTCTCCATCAGGTTGTCCGCGGTCTCGAACGCGGAGTTCCCCTTGCCGATGATCAGCACCTTCTGGTCGAGGTAGTCGCGCGGGTCGACGGACATCTCCGCGTACTGTTCGGCGAGTTCCAGCCCCGGGACCTCCGGCCGGTACGGCTTGGAGACGCCGGTGGCGACGATCAGCCGGTGCGCCCGGAAGACCTCCTCCCCCGCCTGGACCTCGAACAGTCCGTCGACCTTGCGGACCGACGTCACCCGGGAGTCGTACCGGACCCGCGCCCCCGTCTTCGCGGCGAAGTCCGCCAGGTAGCGGACCATCACGTCGGCGTCGGGAAAGTACCGCTCCGTGTAGCCGGTGAACCGCAGCGCCGGGTCGTCGCTGAGCAGTGAGTTCCAGTCCAGCCGCAGGTTCAGCTCCGGGTCGTCCGAGCCGGTGTGCGGCTTGTTGATGGAGATCAGTTGCCGGTGGCGGGGAAAGGTGGCGAAGAACGCCCCCGGGATGTCCGCCTGTTCCAGGACCAGATAGTCGCGCTTGCCGTCGGCCTCCAGCAGAGCCGCGAGTTGCAGGCCCGCCGGCCCGGCCCCGACGATCAGGTAGTCAAGCGTCATGTGCGCCCACTCTCAGGAGAAAGAAACGGAGAAATCCGCGATCACGTCGGCCGCGCGGCGCACGTCACCGTCAAGCGGCCGGTCCGGGTCGACCGGCGGTACGGCCGCGGCCACCGCGGCGAGCGCCCCGGCGCAGCCGGACGCGGTCGGCGTACGCGCACCCACGTACGCCGCCTGGCGCAGCCCCAGCGCGAGCGACCCGACGACGAGATGCAGCAGCCGGGCCTGGTCCAGCGCCCGCAGCGCGGCCTGGGTGCCGAGCGGGACGACGTCCTGGTTGTGCAGGTTGGTCGGCACGCTCTGCATGCTCGCGGGCATGGTGTCCCGGCGGATCTCGGTGACCAGCGCGGTCGCCGCCAGTTGCACGCCCTGGAGCCCGTGCTGCTGTCCCGGGCCGGCGGCCAGCATCGGCGGCAGGCCGCCGTTGCGGTTCGGGTCGACGAGCAGATCCAGTTGCCGTTCGGCGAGGTTGCCGACCTGCGCCACGACCATCGACAGCACGTCGGCGGCGAACGCGGCCGGCTGCCCGAAGAAGTTGCCGCCGTGCACCACGAGGTCGTCGTCGGGGAAGAACAGCGGGTTGTCGGTGACGCTCGCGAGGTCGGCCGCCACCACGGCGTCGACGTGGCGCAGGGCGTCCTCGGCCGCGCCGAGCAGTTGCGGCGTGCAGCGGATGCTGTACGGCTCCTGCAGCGGACGCCCGCCCGACGCGACGAGTCCGTCGCTGATCCTCCGCATCCGCGCGCCCACGTCGATCGCGCCCGGATGGCCGTACGCGGCCAGCAGCCGGGCGTCGAGGAACTGCGTGTCGCTGCCGAGCAGATCGGCGAGCAGGCAGGTGAGCACCTGGACCGCCCGGTGGCCGGCGCGGGCCGCGTGCAGCGCCAGCGCTGTCGCCGCTGTGGTCAGGGATGTGCCGTTGACCAGGGCGAGGGCGTCGCGGCCGTCCAGTGGCAGCGGTTCGAGCCCGGCCAGCTTCAGCGCCTCGGCCGCGGGCATCCGTACCCCGTCCAGGTAGGCGTGGCCGCGACCCCGTAACGCCTGGGCTGCCGCGCCGAGCGGAATCAGGTCACCGCTGGCGCCGACCGAGCCCAGCCGGGGCATCGCGGGGACGAAGGTGGTCGCGAGCACCGCCGCGAGGGCGTCGATCACGTGCGGGGACACGCCCGACGCGCCGCGGGCCAGTGAACCGGCCCGCAGCAGCAGCGTCGCGCGGACCACCTCCGGGTCGAGGTCCGGGCCCTGACCGGCGCCGAGGTGGGCGAGCGTGTTGTCGGCCTGGTCGCGCAGGTCGGCGCGGCCCGCGTACCCGACGAGGGCGCCGAAGCCGGTGGTGGCGCCGTACACCGCGCGGTCGCCGCCGAGCACCGCGGACAGGAACGTACGGGCGGCCGTGACCCGGTCGCGGACCTGCGGTCCGACCACGACTTTGATCGGGTCACGGGCGGCGCGGAGATCCGCGATCCGCAGTGGGACATCGAGGTCCACCTCTGTCGTCATGCGATCGGACCCTAGAGACGAATTCTCAGAACGCTCTGAGATCGAGTCGCTACGTTGCGGCGCATGACGCTCGACTATCTGATCATCGGAGCCGGACCGGCCGGGTTGCAGCTCGCTCACCTGCTCGAGCGCGACGGCCGCGACCATCTGGTCCTGGAGGCCGGCCCGACGCCGGGCACGTTCTTCACCACCTATCCCCGGCACCGGCAACTCATCTCGATCAACAAGGTCTGGACCGGCTCCGACGACCCGGAGTTCAACCTGCGCGCGGACTGGAACTCACTGCTCACCGACGATCCGGCGCTGCTGTTCAAGAACTACAGCCGGCGCTACTTCCCGGACGCCGCGGACCTGGTGCGCTACCTCGCGGACTTCGCCCGCGGCCTGCGGGTCAGGTACGACACCCGGGTCACCCGGGTCGCGCGCGACGGCGACCTGTTCACCGTCCACGCCGGCGACGACACCCTCACCGCCCGCCGCGTCGTCGTCGCCACCGGCGTGTCCCAGCTGTACGTCCCGCCGATCGACGGCGCCGAACTCGCCGAACGGTACGACACCGTCAGCGTCGACCCGGACGACTTCACCGACCAGCGCGTCCTCATCATCGGCAAGGGCAACTCCACCTTCGAGACCGCTGACGCGCTCGTCGAGACCGCAGCCGTCATCCACGTCGCCGGCCCGCACTCGGTCAAGCTGGCGTGGCAGTCGCACTACGTCGGGCACCTGCGTGCGGTGAACAACAACTTCCTCGACACGTACCAGCTCAAGTCGCAGAACGCGGTCCTCGACGGCACCGTGGAACGGATCGCCCGGCGCGACGACGGCGGCTACCGGATCGACTTCCGGTACGCCCGCACGGTCGAGGCGATCCGGCAGATCGACTACGACCGGGTGATCCTCTGCACCGGATTCCGGTTCGACGCGAGCATCTTCGACCCGTCCGCCCGGCCCCGGCTCGTCATCAACGACCGCTTCCCCGAGCAGACCTCGGCGTACGAGTCGGTGAACGTCCCCGGCCTGTACTTCGCCGGCACCCTCACCCAGCAGCGCGACTTCAAGCGCTCGACCAACGGGTTCATCCACGGCTTCCGGTACGGCGTGCGGGCCCTGCACCGGATCCTCGACGCCCGCCACCACGACACGCCCTGGCCGGCCACGCCACTGGAGGTCACGCCGGAGGCGATCACCGACGCGATCATCGCCCGGATCAACCGCACCTCGGCGCTGTGGCAGCAGTTCGCCGTCCTCGGCGATGTCGTCGTCGTCTCCGGCGACACCGCGCGATACCACGAGGAGGTGCCGGTCGCGTACCTGCACGACGGCGGCCTTGGCCCGGAACCGTTCGCGTTCGTGGTCACCCTGGAGTACGGGCCGGACCACGACCAGGTCGACCCGTTCGACATCACGGTGCCGCGGATCGCCGAGAACGACGCCGCGCACGCGCACGACGCCAGCTACCTGCACCCGGTCGTCCGGGTGCACCGCGGCGGCCGGGTCGTCGCGGTGCACCACCTCGCGGAGAACCTGGAGAACCACTGGAACCTGCCGGACGTCCACCACCAGCCGCTCGTGCTCTTCGTCAAGGGCGTCCTCTCCGATGCCGGCTGAGGTCTGGCCCCAGCCCGTGCTGGACCTGCTCGCCGCCGGCGACGACCGGCCGGTCTTCGAGGAGGGCGACCGGACCGTCACCACCGCCCAGCTGTACCGGATGGTCCGTCGCATCACCGCCGGCCTCCGTGCCGCCGGCGTCGGCGTCGGGGTCGGGGTGGCCCTGCGGCTCGGCGTCACCGCGGAGGCGTTCGCGACGATCATCGCGGCGTTCGCGGTCGGCGCCCGGGTCTCCGGGATCCGCCCCGACCTGAGCCCGGCGCACCGCGCCTGGCAGCTCGGCGGCACCACGCTGCTGGTCGACGACGCGCGGGCGGCCGAGCTGGCGCGGACCCCCGACGACGGAAGGCCGCTGATCGCCGCCGGACGCCCGGACGACGTCGCCCGGATCATCTGGACCAGCGGCAGCACCGGCAGCCCGAAGGGCTGCGCGCAGACGTACGCGGCGATGAGCGCGGCCTGGGCGCCGTACCCGGATCGCTGGCCGCCGGCGGTCGCGGACCTCGCCACCCGGCTCCAGCGCTATCTCGTCTTCGGTTCGCTCAGCAGCCAGGTGATGCTGGAGTACGGCATCCTCACCCTGGCCGCCGGTGGCACCCTGGTCGCGGCCCGGCCCCCCGGTTTCCCGGGAATGATCGCCCGGCACCGGGCGACCGCGAGCGTGATCACCGTGGGCAAGCTGAACCAGCTCGTGCGGGACCAGCGCACCGATCCGGCCGACCTGAGCAGCCTGCGGGCCCTGCTGGTCTCCGGCTCCCCGCTCCCACCGGGCCGGCTCGCCGAGGCGCTCGACGTGCTCGGCCCCGTCGTCTTCCACGGCTACGGCCAGACCGAGACCGGCATGATCACAATGGTGACGCCGGCGGAGATGCTGGCGTCCCCGGCCGCGCTCGCCTCGGTCGGCCGGCCTCCCCCGGTGACCACGCTGTCCATCCGGGACGCCGACGGCCGTCCCGCCTCCGAGGGGGAACTGTTCGTCCGGACACCGGCGCAGTCGGCCGCCTACTGGAACGATCCGGTCGAGACCGCCGAGGTGTTCGTGGACGGCTGGGTCCGCACCCGCGACCTGGCCCGGCTGGACGGCGACGGCTACCTGCACCTGCTCGGCCGGATCCGGGACGTCGTCATCGTGCAGGCCAACCTGGTGTACGCCGGCCCGATCGAGCGGATCCTCGCCGCGGACCCCACTGTCGCCGAGGCGTACGTCGTCGGCCGTCCCGACGACGTGACCGGGGAGGCGGTGCACGCGTACGTGGTGCCGGCCGCCGGTTGCGTGCCGGACGCCGGGCGGCTGCGCGCGCTGGTGGCGGAGGCGCTGGGCGAGGCGTCGGTCCCGCAGAGCATCCAGCCGATCGAGCGGGTTCCGGTGGCGCCGAGCGGTAAGCCGGACAAGCGTGCCCTGGCCTACATGACGATCAGGTGAGCCGCCGGATCCTCGCGCGGTGCCGGCTCACACCTACGTGACGCGGTAGGCGGTGTAGCGCACCCGGTCGGCCTCGCGGATCGCCGACGCCACGAAGACGCACTGCTCCAGCACGGCCAGCGCGGGCACCGACGTCTCCAGTCGTACGCCCAGCCGGAAGTAGTACTCGGCCGGGTCGACCTCCTCGCCGCGCAGCAGCGCGTCGAGGACCTCCGGGCGTCCGCTGCGGACGCCGAACGTCCGGATGTAGACGTGACCGCCGTCCGCGGTGCGCGCCGAGTAGCGCGTGTCGATCTCGATCGCGCCGTCGGGGCGGACCACCTGCCAGTCGGCACCGCCGGGAAGGATGTCGGCCTCGAACAGGCCGGTGACCCGGCCGCCGACGATCGGCACGACGCGACGGTGGCCCGCGCGGGTCGTCCCGTGGTCCTCCAGCGCGCCGAGCCGGGCCTCCACCTCGAACGCGGCCTCCAGACCGGGAACCGGTAAGGCGCGCAACGGCCCCGGACCGGCGGGTCGGCGCGTACTCATGGGGTGTCCTTGGTCTGTGCGAGGGCGTCGCGCAGGCGTTCCAGCGCGGGCACCGCGGCGGCGAGGGCCGCCCGGTCCGCCGCGGGCAGGGTGGCCGCGGCGCGGGCGACCAGGTCTCCGCTCGCGAGGTCGAAGCGGTCGAACAGGTCGAGGGCCTTCGGGGTGGCGAGGACGTCGACGTGGCGGTGGTTGCCGGGACGGGGACGGCGCTCGACGAGACCCTTGCCCTCCATCGTGGTGAGCAGGTTGCTGACCGTCGAGCGGCTCAGGCGGAGCCGTTCGGCCAGCTCACCGGGACCGGAGACGGTGCCCCGGGGCAGGGCCCGCACGATCTCGATCTGCGCGTCCGGGATCTCCGGCAGGTGCTCGGCGGCCCGGGCGGCGGCGAGCAGCGTGCGGCGCAGCGGTGAGATCACCGACGCCAGTCGCGCGGCGTCCAGCTCGGTCGCTTCCGAGCCGGTCACGGCAGGACGCCCGAGAAGACCGTCGGCGTCAGGGAGGCCCGTTCGTTGAGGTCGGCGGGCAGGAAGCCGGCCGCCTTCTTGTACCCGGTGGCGATCTCGGTGAGCTCCTCCGGCGGGATGACGTCGTGGATGTGGTCGAACCCGTCCGGCGCGCGCTCGCGGGCGAGCACCATCACCTGTTCCGGGCCCTGCCGCCGGTTGCTCAACACGAGCGCTGTGGTCGCCGGACGCCGATCCGCCTCGTAGGCGCCGAGCGCCTGCCCGACCGTCGGCGCGGTGGCAAGGTGGAAGGCGAGGGTGCGCGCGTCCAGGATCGCCTGCGACGCCCCGTTGGAGCCGTTCGGATACATCGGGTGCGCCGCGTCGCCGAGCAGCGTGGTGTTCCCGTGGGTCCACGTGTCGATCGGGTCGCGGTCCACCATGGGGTATTCGAGGATCTCGTCGGCGGCGGCCAGCAGTTCCGGCACGTCGAGCCACGGGAAACGCCAGCCCGCGAAGAGCGCGACGACCGGCGCGGGGTCGACCGCCCGGTTCCAGTCCGCGTTCGGCCCGGCGAAACCGGGCCCGCGCCGCTCCGCGACGACATTGATCAGGCCGGCGCCGATCGGGTACGCGACGAACTTCTGCTCCGCGTCCCCTGCCATGATCATGGTTCGCCCGTCCAGGAATCCGGGCGCCCGAGCGGTGCCCCGCCACAGTGTCAGCCCGTTCCAGATCGGCGGCCCCTCGCCGGGCTGATGGTGCCGGCGCAGCTCGGAGTGGATGCCGTCCGCTCCGACGATCAGGTCGCCCGCGACGCTCGCCTCCCCCGCTGCGGTCTCGAAGCGGGCGACGCCGTCCCGGACGCCGACGAGCCGGTGCCCGGTGCGCACCGCGTCGGCCCCCAGCCGTTCCCGCACGGCGGTGAGCAGTTCCATCTGGAACCGGCCGCGGTGCACGGAAAGCTGCGGCCAGCGATATCTGGCGTCCAGCCCGCGGGGTTCGCTCCAGATCTGCTGACCGTGCCGGTTGTAGTACGCCAATGTGCCGGGGGCGGCGCCGAGCCTTTCCACGCGTTCACCGAGACCCAATTCGGTCAGCTCTCGGACGGCGTGCGGAAGCAGATTGATCCCGACGCCGAGTGGGCGCAGCGCGGCGGCGCGCTCGTAGACGGCGATGTCCCGGAAGCCGGCCCGATGCAGGCTGAGCGCGGTGGTGAGGCCACCGATACCAGCGCCCACGATCACGATCGCCAAGTCGTCGCTCCCTCCGCCGCCGCACCACCAACCACACAGTTTGGTCACAAAATCGTCACGCGTCAAGACGTATTCACATCGAGGCCGACCACTCGTCCCGCATTGCGATTCGCCTTATCGGAATTCTTGACAATCAATCATCTCTGCATGACGCTGATCGACGCGGTCGGATGGTTCACCTCTCCTCGCCGGCCCTCACTCCTCCGGATGCACCAGCGCTTCGCACGGAAGGGCTCGTCCATGAAGAAGGTCACCGCCCTCGCTGTTCTCGCCGGCCTCACGATCGCCCTGACCGGCTGTACGGACTCCGACGCCACCGATCCGTCCCCCGGGGCGAGCGGCGACCTGCGGAAGGTCCGCGTGGCGGCGCTGCCGATCAGCGAGACCGCCGCGCTGTGGGGTGGCATCAAGGCGGGCATCTTCCGGGAGCAGGGGCTCGACGTGGAGGTGGTGCCCGCACAGGGCGGCGCACAGGCCATCCCAGCGCTGATCAACGGCGACATCGACTTCGCCATCGGTCAGCCGTTCGGCCCGTTCCGTGCCGACCTGCAGAACCTCGGTGTGGTGATCATCGGGAACTACGCGTCGTCCTATGCCGACGGTGACGACATCAACGCCGTGGTCGCGTCGGCGAAGTCCGGCATCACCCGGCCGGCCCAGCTCGCGGGGCGCAAGGTGTCGGTCAACAGCCTGGGCGCGGCCGGCGACGTCACGATCATGGCGGCGGTCGAGAAGGACGGCGGCGATCCCGCCAAGGTGAAGTTCGTCGAGGTGGCCTTCCCGGACGCGCCGGCCCAGCTCGCGGCCGGCAACATCGACGCCGCCTGGGTGACCGAGCCGTTCATCACCCAGATGCGCAAGCGCGGTGACGTTCTCGTTGTCGCCCCGTACCAGGCCACCGTGCCCGGGCTCACCACCCTGACGACGATCACGTCGAGCAAGCTGAGGGACTCCGACGCCGAGCTGGTCGCGGACTTCTCGGCGGCGATGAAGAAGACGCTCACCTGGGCCAAGGATCCGGCGAACGAGAAGGACCTCCGACAGGCCATCAAGGACAACCTCGAGCTTCCGGAGCCGGTGGCGGACTCGGTACGGCTCCCGGCGTTCGGGTGGGAGCTCGACCGGGCCGGCCTGGAGCAACTGGCGACGCTGGCCCAGAAGTACCGCGTCCTCGACCGGCGACCCGACTTCGACCGCCTCATCCAGCAGCAGTAGCCGGCCGATGCGCAAGATCCTGCTGGGCGCCGCCGGTCTGCTGGGGTTCCTCGTCGTCTGGCAACTGATCCCGACACTGGGGCTGGCCGACCCCCACGACCTGCCGTACGCGACGGACGTGTTCGGGTGGCTGTTCCAGGAGGTCCGCGACCTGGCGTTCTGGCGGCGGCTCCGGCTCACCATGACGTCCTGGGCGATCGGCCTGACACTGGCGACGCTCGCGGCCCTCGCGCTGGGGACCGTGGTCGGGATGGTGCCGTTCCTGCGTCGCGCGACGCACACGACAGTCGAGTTCCTGCGGCCGGTGCCGTCGGTCGCGCTGATCCCCCTCGCCGTGCTGATGTTCGGCCTGCAGATGCGCGCCGCGCTCGTCATCATCGTCTACGCGGCGTTCTGGCAGGTGTTCGTGCAGGTGATCTACGGCGTCGCCGACGTCGACACCGTCGCCCGGGACACCGCGCGGAGCTTCGGCCTCACCCGCGCCGAGCGGCTGCGCTACCTCGTCCTTCCGACCGCCCTGCCGTACCTGATGACCGGGCTGCGCCTCGGCGCGGCCGTCGCACTCATCCTGGCCGTCACCGCGGAGATGGTGATCGGCAACCCGGGCATCGGGCGCATGATCGAGCTGTCCCGCTCCTCCGGGGACGCCGTCGGCCTGTACGGCCTCGTCGTGGTCACCGGGGTCCTCGGCCTGCTGGTGAACGTCGTGTTCCGCTTCGTCGAACGCCGCTCGCTGGCCTGGCACCAGTCGGTGCTCGCCGACGAGGCGGCCCGGTGACCGCCCTCGGCGCGGGCCGGGCCCGTCCCCGCGACCTGGGCGTCCGGGTCGCCGAGAACGTGCTGTTCGCGGTCGGGCTTCCCGTCCTGGCCGTGGGGCTCTGGGCCGTCTGGTCCACCCGGTCGACGAACCGTTTCCTCGTCGGCCCCCGCGCCCTCCTCGACGCGTTCCGGCAGACCTGGATCGGCCCGGCGTTCGTCGACGACGTCCTGCCGAGCCTGTACCGGCTCCTGATCGGCCTGTTCGCGTCGGTCCTCCTCGGCGTCGCCGCCGGCGTCGTCATCGGCCGGCTCCGCCCGTTACGCGAGATCCTCGAACCACTGCTGGAGTTCTTCCGCGCGATTCCGCCACCGGTGCTGATTCCGGTCGCCATGCTGCTGCTCGGCATCACCGACACCATGAAGGTCGTCGTCATCGTGTCCGGCGCGATCTGGCCGATCCTGCTGAACACTATCGAGGGCGTCCGGGCGACCGACAGCGTGATGATGGAGACCGCGCACTCGTTCCGGATCTCCCGGTGGGACCGGCTGTGGCTGCTGATCCTCCCGGCGGCGAGTCCGCGCATCATGACCGGCGTACGGCAGGCGCTCTCGGTGGCCCTGATCCTCATGGTCATCTCGGAGATGTTCGCGTCGTCCGCCGGTCTCGGCTACCGGATCGCCTACTTCCAGCGGAACTACCTCATCGCCGAGATGTGGAGCGGCATCCTGCTGCTCGGCCTCATCGGCGTCTTCCTCGCCGTGGCCTTCGGTGTCGTCGAACGCCGCGTCCTGCGCTGGTACCACGGAATGAAGGAGGTCAACCGTGGCTGACGGGAGCCCCCTGCTGAGGGTCGAGCACCTGCGGAAGGTGTACGCGTCCGGCCGGGGCGAGGTCGAGGCGATCGGGGATCTCAGCTTCACGATGGATCCCGGCGAACTGCTCTGCATCGTCGGACCCTCGGGCTGCGGGAAGACCACGCTCCTGAAATGCCTGGCCGGGCTGCTCCGGCCCACCAGCGGCCTCGTCGAGATGGAGGGATCGCCGGTGACGGGCCCGAGCCCGGCGATGGCGGTGGTCTTCCAGGAGTACGGCCGCAGCCTGTATCCGTGGCTGACGGTCCGGGGCAACGTGGAGCTGCCGCTTCGCCACAAGAAGCTGTCCCGCGCCGAACGTGCCCGGGCGGTCGCCGACGCCCTCGACGCGGTCGGCCTGCCGCAGTCGGCGCGCAGCCATCCGTGGCAGCTCTCCGGCGGGATGCAGCAGCGGGTGGCGATCGCCCGCGCCATCGCCTACCAGCCGGACGTGCTGATCATGGACGAGCCGTTCGCCGCCGTGGACGCGCAGACCCGCGCGGACCTGGAGGACCTCGTCCGCGAACTGCACCTGACCCGTGGCATCTCCACCGTGTTCGTGACGCACGACATCGACGAGTCGGTGTATCTGGGCCAGCGCGTGCTCGTCCTGTCGAACGCACCGACCCGGGTGCAGGAGGACCTCGTGATCGACCTCCCGCGGGAGCGCGATCAGCTCACCACCCGGGCTCTGCCCCGGTTCACCGAACTGCGGACCCGCGTCTACGAGCAGATCCAGCGGGCCAAGCGCGGGCCGATCGCGGCGCCGCGGCCGGCGCCGTGACTGTGCCTCGCCGGTCCCGGCACAGGGTCACGTAGCCCACGCGTACGGGCGCGGGCCGGTGGTCCCGTCCTCGCGGGTCCATCGGCCATGCCCGCATCGATCGCCGCAGATCTATGTTCGGGGTGACGGACCGATGGAGGGCGGAAGCATGATCGGCACCCTGGTGGAGAACGGCCTCACGGCGCTGGCCCGCTACGACTCCTACGGCCAGGAACAGATCGACGAGATCGTGAAAAAGGCGTCGGTGGCCGCGCTCGGCCGGCACGCCGAACTCGCGATGCTGGCGGTCGAGGAGACCGGCCGAGGCGTGTTCGAGGACAAGGCGGTGAAGAACATCTTCGCCTGCGAGCACGTCACCAACCACATGGCCGACATCCGTACCGTCGGCGTGATCGCGCAGGACGACATCACGGGCATCACCCAGATCGCCGAGCCGGTGGGCGTGGTGGCCGCGGTGACGCCCGTGACGAACCCGACCTCGACCACCATCTTCAAGGCGCTGCTGGCCCTCAAGACCCGCAACCCGGTGATTTTCGCCTTCCACCCGGCGGCGCAGCGCTGCAGCGCGGAGGCGGCCCGCACGGTCCGCGACGCCGCCGTCGCCGCCGGAGCGCCGGAGCACTGCATCCAGTGGATCGACGAGCCGTCGGTGGCCGCGACGAACGAGCTGATGCGGCATCCCGCGGTCTCGGTGGTCCTGGCGACCGGTGGCAACGCGATGGTGCGGGCCGCCTACTCCACCGGCAAACCGGCGCTCGGTGTCGGCGCCGGCAACGTCCCCGCGTACATCGAGGCGTCGGCCGACGTGGCCCGCGCCGTCAATGACGTGGTGCTGTCCAAGGCGTTCGACAACGGCATGATCTGCGCCTCCGAGCAGGCGGTCGTCATCGACGACGCGATCCGGCCGGCGGCCCTCGCCGAGTTCCGGCTACTGCACGCCCACATCGCGACGCCGGAGGAGAAGTCGCTGCTGGAGAAGCTGCTCTTCGGCTCCGGGAAGCTCAACCCGGACGTGGTCGGGCAGCCGGTGACGTGGATCGCCGAGCACGCCGGCTTCCCGGTCGCCCCGGACACCTCGATCATCCTGGTCCCGGTCGACCGGGTCGGCCCGACCGAGCCGCTGACCCGGGAGAAGCTCTGCCCGGTGCTCGCCCTGCTGCCCGCCACCGGTCACGACCAGGCCTTCGGGTACGCCGAGCAGATGGTCGAGTTCGACGGTCTGGGTCACAGCGCCGTCATCCACACGCGGGACGCCGACCTGGCCGAGGCGTACGGCCGCCGGGTCAAGGCCGTCCGGATCATCTGGAACGCACCGGCCTCCCAGGGCGGCATCGGCGACATGTACAACGCCTTCCTGCCGTCGCTGACGCTGGGCTGCGGAAGCTACGGCCACAACTCGGTGTCGCACAACGTCACTGCGGTCGACCTCATCAACATCAAGCGGGTGGCCCGGCGGACGAACAACCTGCAGTGGTTCAAGGTTCCGCCGAAGATCTACTTCGAGCCGAACGCGATCCGCTACCTCGCCGACATGCCCGACGTGCACCGGGTCACCGTGGTGACCGACCACACCATGACCAGACTGGGGTACGTGGACCGCGTGCTGTCCGTGCTGCACCGCCGCCGCGAGCAGGTGGCCCTGCAGATCATCGACGACGTCGAGCCGGAGCCCAGCGTGCGCACGGTCGACCGGGGCGCCGAGTCGATGCGCTCGTTCCGCCCGGACACCATCATCGCGCTCGGCGGGGGTTCGGCGATGGACGCCGCCAAGGTGATGTGGCTGTGCTACGAGCACCCCGAGGTGGTCTTCGCCGATCTGCGGGAGAAGTTCTTCGACATCCGCAAACGCGCCTTCAAGTTCCCCACCCTCGGCGCGCTGGCCCAGCTCGTCTGCATCCCGACCACCTCCGGCACCGGAGCCGAGGTCACCCCGTTCGCGGTCATCACCGACACCGCGTCCGGTAAGAAGTACCCGCTCGCCGACTACGCCCTCACGCCGAGCGTGGCGATCGTCGACCCGGTCCTGGCCGCCGACCTGCCGGCGGTGGTCACCGCGGACAGCGGCTTCGACGCGCTCACCCACGCGATCGAGTCATACGTGTCCGTCTACGCCAACGACTTCACCGACGGCCTGGCTCTGCACGCCGTCCGGCTCATCTTCGGCAACCTCGCCCGGGCCGTCCACCAGGGCGCCGCGGACCCGGTGGCCCGCGAGAAGATGCACAACGCCGGGACGATCGCCGGCATGGCGTTCGGCAGCGCCTTCCTCGGCATCGTGCACGCCATGTCGCACACCCTGGGTGCCACCTTCCACGTCGCACACGGGCGCACCAACGCGATCCTGCTCCCGCACGTCATCAGGTACAACGGCACCGTGCCGGGCAAGCTCACGGGCTGGCCCAGGTACGAGACCTACCGGGCGCCGCAACGCTTCGCCGACATCGCCCGTACCCTCGGGCTCCCCGCCGCGACCGACGCCGAAGCGGTGGAAGCCCTGGCCACGGCGATCGAGCGCCTTCGCGACGAAGTCGGCATCGAGCCGTCGTTCGCGGCAGTCGGCGTGGACGAGCGGGCCTTCCTTGCCGCGCTGCCGCAACAGGCGCTGAACGCGTACGAGGACCAGTGCGCCCCGGCCAACCCCCGGATGCCGATGCTCGGCGACATGCAGGAGCTGATGCGCGCCGCGTACCACGGACCGGCGACCGCCGGCTGACGCGGCGGTGACCGCCGCTTCGTCCAGGAGGGAGAGGTCATGAACGGAACAGTGCTCCGACGGCCCGGGCGATGGCTCACCTGGGGAGCCACGGCGGCCGAGGTGGACGCGACGCTGCCCGGTGACGAGTTCCTCGCCGATCCGGACATCGTCTCCACCCGCGCGGTCACCGTCGACGCGCCACCCGAGGCGGTCTGGCCCTGGCTCGTGCAGATGGGCAGCGGTCGCGGTGGCGCCTACACATACGACTGGATCGAGAACCTGTTCGGGCTCGACATGCACAGCGCCGACCGGATCCTGCCGCAGTTCCAGCAGCTCGCCGGCGGCGACGAACTACCGCTCGGCAGGAACGGGCCGGCCATGCGGGTCGAGATCCTCGACCCCCGCCGGACGCTGGTGTTCCGGTCCGCCGACGGCGCCTGGGTGTGGGGCTTCCACCTGCGACGGTACGGCGCGGGCACCCGGCTGATCAGCCGCAACCGAATCTCCCTGGCCGAGCGTCCGGGGCCGGGCCGGGCCGCGTATCGAATGGTGATGGAACCGGGCAGTCTGGTCATGGAGCGCCGGATGCTGCTGGGTATCAAGCAGCGCGCGGAACGAACGTCATGAATGTGCCCGGCAGTGCGCGGCGGTCGCCGGCGAGGGCCGAAGGTCCCGCGGCTTCCGGCCTGCGGCCCCCCGCGGCCGGGCGCCGCCGGGCCTAGGCTGGGTCCGGACAAGACGAGATCAGTGGAAGGAAGCACGGTGACCGCGGTCGAATCCGAACTCCGTACGCTCGCCGAACTCGACGACACCGAACTCGCCCGTCTGGACGCGTGGTGGCGGGCGAACAACTACCTGACCATCGGTCAGATCTACCTGCAGGGCAACCCGCTGCTGCGCGAGCCCTTGTCGGCTGAACACATCAAGCCGCGCCTGCTCGGCCACTGGGGAACGAGCCCCGGCCTGTCGCTGATCTACGCGCACGTCTCCCGGCTGATCCGGCATACCGGCCAGCAGGCGATCTACCTGGCCGGTCCGGGTCACGGCGGGCCGGCGCTGGTGGCCGCCGGCTACCTGGAGGGCACCTACAGCGAGATCTACCCGGACGTCAGCCAGGACGAGGCCGGGATGCTGCGCCTTTTCCGGCAGTTCTCCAGCCCTGGCGGTATCCCCTCGCACGTGTCGGTGACCACCCCGGGTTCCATTCACGAGGGCGGTGAGCTGGGCTACGTCCTGGTCCACGCGTTCGGCGCGGTCATGGACAACCCGGACCTGCTGGCCATCGCGGTGGTGGGCGACGGCGAGGCCGAGACCGGGCCCCTGGAAGGCTCCTGGAAGGGCGTGTCCTTCCTCAACCCGGAGCGCGACGGCGCGGTCCTGCCGATCCTGCACCTCAACGACGCCAAGATCTCCGGTCCCACCGTGCTGGGGCGCAAGGACCCCGAGGAGGTACGCCACCTGCTGCGGGGCCACGGTTACGACGTCATCGAGGTCGAGGGCTCCGACCTGCCCGGCATGCACCACCGCTTCGCCGCCGCCCTGGCCACCGCCTGGACGAGGATCCGCGACATCCAGACCGCCGCCCGTGACGGCTCCTGGGACGGTACGCGTCCGACCTGGCCGCTGATCGTCCTGCGGTCGCCTAAGGGCTGGACCGGGCCGGACGCCGTCGACGGGGTCACCGTCACCGGGACGTGGCGCTCCCACCAGGTGCCGCTGTCCGGCGTCAAGGACAATCCGGAGCACCTCGCGCTGCTGGAGCGCTGGCTCAGGTCGTACCGTCCAGAGGAGCTGTTCGACTCCACCGGCGCGCCCGTGGCGCTGGTCCGGGACCAGGCCCCCGACGGCGACCTGCGGATGAGCGCCAGCCCGCACGCGAACGGCGGGGTGCTCACCCGGGACCTGGACCTGCCGGACTTCCGTTCCTACGCGATCGAGGTGCCCCAGCCGGCGCAGCAGCGGGCCGAGTCGACGCGCAAGCTGGGCGAGATGATGCGCGACATCTACGCCCGCAACGCCGACCGGTTCCGGTTGTTCTGTCCGGACGAGACGAACAGCAACCGCCTCGGCGGCGTCTTCGACGTCTCCGACCGCGCCTTCATGGAGCGGGTGACGCCGGACGACGTCGCGGTCAGCCGCGACGGCCGGGTCATGGAGGTACTCAGCGAGCACAACTGCCACGGTTGGCTGGAGGGCTACAACCTGACCGGCCGGCACGGCATGTTCGCCACCTACGAGGCGTTCGCCATGGTCAGCGCCTCGCAGACCGTGCAGCACGGCAAGTGGCTGCAGGAGGCCAAGCACCTGCCGTGGCGCGCGAAGGTGCCGAGCCTCAACGTGCTGCTGACCTCGACGGCGTGGCGCAACGACCACAACGGCTTCTCCCACCAGGGCCCGGGCCTGATCCAGGTGGTGCTCACCCAGCGCGGCGACGTCGCCCGGGTCTACCTGCCGCCGGACGCCAACACCCTGCTGTCGGTGGCCGACCACTGCTTCCGGTCACGGTCGTACATCAACCTGATCGTCATCGACAAGCAGCCGCAGTTGCAGTACCTCTCCATGGACGAGGCGATCGAACACTGCGCCCGCGGCGCGGGGATCTGGGAGTGGGCCGGCACCGACGACGGCACCAGCGACCCCGACATCGTCCTCGCCTGTGCCGGTGACGTCGTCACCATGGAGACGGTCGCGGCGGCGCAGATCCTGCGCGACCGGCTGCCCGGTCTGAAGGTGCGCGTCGTCAACGTGGTCAACCTGATGACCCTGGTCCGGCCAAAGGACCACCCGCACGGCATGAGCGAGACCCTGTTCACCGAGCTGTTCACCGACGACGTCGACGTGGTCTTCTCCTTCCACGGCTACCCCGGCGCGATCCACCAGCTCGTACACGGCCGCCCGGACGCGGACCGGTTCCGCGTGCGCGGCTTCATCGAGCAGGGCACGACCACCACCCCGTTCGACATGACGGTGCGCAACAAGGCGTCGCGGTACCACCTCGTGATGGACGCCATCAACAACGCCAAGCGTCTGCCACGCGGTGCGGCGGACCTCAAGGCGTGGTGCCGCAGTCAGCTCGACCGCCACGAGGCGTACGTGGTGGAGCGCCTGGAGGACATGCCCGAGGTCCGCGACTGGGCCCTCGGCGACTGGGCCGCACGCGGCTGAGGCCGATGCGGACGGTGGCGCCGACCGGCGCCACCGTCTCGTCCTTCGGACGAGTGGCCGCGGAGTGGCCGCACCGTCCGCGCGGGTCCGTCGTCAGAGGACGCGCGTACGGCGTGCCCCGGACGCAAGGCCCGCGATCGGGCCCACGGCGCCGTCCCGGTCCGGCTGCCGGAGCTCGCCCGTGAGGTCGACGTCCATGACGGCGGGGCTGCCGTCCGCCTCCTCGAAATCCGCGTCGGCGCACCGGACCCGCTCCAGGTCCCGGCCGGTGACCACACCGACACGTGCCTGGTCGAACGCCTCGGGAAGATCGGTGACGAGCCAGACCCCGTCGCCCTCGACGACGACCGTCGCCCTCGCGGCGCCCAGCACCCGGGGCTCCCGCTCACCCTCGAACGGGCGGGCGCTTGCGGCGTAGGCGTTCGCGCGGGCGTACACCGGTTGTCGCACGTCGAGGTACTTCTGCTGGTCGCTGGGCGGCTGGTCGGCGAGGCGGGCCAGGTACTCCTCGAACGACGCGGGATGGCCGTCGTATCCGGCGGTGCCGGCCAGCGCCGGCCCCTCGCCCTCCGCGCCCGCTCCGTAGGCCGTGCCCGGGTCGCCGCCCACGAAGAGGTTCCCCACGTACCTGTCGTCGCCGCCGTAGATCACCGCGTACCCGGCGACCTGGGTGCTGTGCGGCCGGTGGTACGGCGTGGCGCGGTCCAGCACCGGCTCCAGCCGCACGGTGCCGCAGATCAGGTTGCAGACGAAGGCACCCCCCTGGCTGAACAGCTCCAGCGCGGCGGGCGAGCCGAAGATGTTGTGCTCGACCAGGTAGGGGCCGTGGCTGACCTCGACGAAGAGGTCCCGGCAGTTGTCGTGGTAGACGTTGCGGGAGAGCCGGGTGCCCTGGGCCTGCCAGTCCAGCCAGGTGCCGAGCGAGCAGTCGTGGATCCGGTTGTGCCTGATCACCACGTCGATGGCGGCGTGCAGCTTGATGCCGGCGATCTCGTACCCGTAGAACTCGCGCTTCACGCCGATGCGGTGGATGTGGTTGTCCTCGATCGTGGAGAACGCGCATCCGAGGTGCCCGACTATCGCGTTCTGGCCGCAGTCGTAGATCGTGTTGCGGCGGATCACGTGGGAGCCGACGTGCTCCCGGTCCCACCCGATCTGGCGGGCCGCGAAGACCGACTCCAACTGGTACTGGTAGCCCGGCTTGTCGCCGCGGAGAGCCGAGTGGTTCTGCCCGGTCGACCCCTCCTTCCCGATTGAGATCGCCGAGCACTTGGCGTCATGGATCACGTTGTCCTCGATCACCCACCCCTTCGCCCAGTTCGGCCCGATCAGGCCCGGCTGGTCGGCGGTCGGCGGCGCCCACGGGCTGGCCGCGTGCGCCAGCTCGAAGCCGCGGACGGTGATGTAGTCCAGGTGCGGCTGTTCCGGGTAGAAGACGCTGCGGCGTACGTTGATCTCCACCAGCTCCGTGTTCGGGTCGGCGCCCTGGAAGTTGGCCCAGATCGTCGTCCGCTCACCGACCTCGGCGTACCAGACGAGCCGGGTCTGGTCGGGGTCGCCGACCGGACGGGTCAGCCTGGTCCAGTCGTCGACGAGCTCGGTGCGCCGGGGCGGGTCGTCGACCTCCGCCCGGCTCGCCACCTCGAAGAAGCTCAGGCCGTTCAGATAGACGTCGCCGAGGTGCCTGCGTGGCGCGCCCTCGCGATACACGATCCAGTCGCCGGCCACCTCCTGCGCGAACGGGTTGAACGAGCCGAACAGCGAGTTGTCGACGACCGCCCGCCATACCGTCCCGCCGAGCGGCTCCCAGCCCGTGACACGTTCCGATCCCTTGATCACCACGTGCTCGCCGGGCGCCGGCTCGTAGGTGATGCGGCGGGAGTCGCTGAGACCGCCGTAGCGCGGCTTCACCCATTCGCGGTACTCCCCCGCGTGCACCACCACCGTGTCACCGGGCTGCGCGACGCCGGCCGCCCGGTTGATCGTCCGGAAGGGCCGCTCGGCACACCCGTTGGCGCGATCCGAACCGCTGGTCGCCACATGGAATACGGATGCCATCCGGGGAGCCTTCCTTGTCGGTTGATTGAGATGCCTTCGGCGCAGCGGCCGGCGCGTCCGCGCCCGATCATGTCCACACCGGCAGGTCGATCGCG
Source organism: Micromonospora sp. AMSO1212t (assembly GCF_008868145.1). NCBI lineage: Bacteria > Bacillati > Actinomycetota > Actinomycetes > Micromonosporales > Micromonosporaceae > Micromonospora > Micromonospora sp. AMSO1212t. The sequence goes on along the minus strand of NZ_WBKS01000018.1, from coordinate 6,484 downwards.
GACGGGTGGGCGCCGTCGTGGGAAATCTCCTGCTGCGCCCGTACCGTGGTGGTCGCCGTGGCGGCGGGTTCGCCGGTGCCGGGATTGCGGGCGTAGCGCGGATGCGCACCGGAGCTGACCTGCACAGCGATGCGGTGGCCGGCGGCGAAGCGGTGGAACGCCGGCCACAGCGGCACGTCCAGCTCGACGTAACCGTCGCCGTCGGGCCGCGGGTCGGTCGCCGCGGTGCCGACGCCGCCGATGCGGCGGATGCCGTCGCACACGGTCATCGAGCGGCCGTCGGGGTGCACGTCGCAGATCCGGATGAACACGTCCGCGCTGGCTGCCGTCGAGCGGAACCGGACCCGGGCGACCGGCTCCCCGGCGAGGACGACGGCGTGGTCCAGCGGTGGACTGCGGAAGACCGCCACGTCCGTACGGCGTTCGTGGCCGCTGTTGTCGACCGGCCCGGGGGCCGGGCCCAGGCCGGGGCCACCGAGTGCGGGTGTGGGCCGGTCCGGGTCGTAGGTGTAGCGGGTGCTGCCCCCGCCGGGGGCGGCCGGGTCGAGCAGCCCGTACGGATGCAGGTACCACCGCTGCGCGGCCGTGCCCGGCGGCGGCCACGCGGGCAAGTCGCGCCACTGCTCCGCGCCGGTGAGGAAGGCGCGCACGGGCGCCGGCCGGACCGAGGGCGCGCCGGCGAGGTGTTCCTTGAGGAACGCGACCGACTCGGCGAGGAACGGGCTCTGCTCGCTGCTGTGGCCCCACGGGCCGATGGTGAGCCGCGGCGGGCGACCGGCGGCGGCCAACTGGGCGTAGTTGCGCAACTGCCAGGGCAGGAAGATGTCGTACCAGCCGGTGGACATGTACACGGGTGCGGTGACCTCGGGCACCGACGCGGTGTGCGACTGCCCGGTCCAGTAGTCGTCGGTGAGCCTCTCGTGGGCCAGCCAGTCCTGGTACCAGCTGATCGGGTGGCCCGCCACGGCCGTGTCACCGTGGGACAGGGGCAGGACGTCGAAGGCTTCGGCCAGCTTCCGGTCCGGCCGCCGCGCGAGCCGCGCCCGGACCAGGGCGCCGCGCATGCCCCGCAGGGCCATCAGGCGCGACCAGCCCAGCGAGCCGCCCAGCGAGAAGGCGCCGTTGTTCCAGGTGACCGCGCCGAAGTCGGCCATCGTCACGTTCAGGCACAGGGCATCGGGGGCGTTCCCGGGATCGTCCCGGCACATCCGTCCCGCCACGGCCCACTGGGTGTAGCCGAGGTAGCTCTCCCCGTACGTCGCGACGGTGCCGGTGAACCAGGGTTGGCGGCGTACCCACCGGTGGGTGGCCATGCCGTCGCGCTGCTCGTCGAGCTGCGGCCGGAAGTCGCCACCGGAGCCGCCCGTACCGCGGCAGCTCTGCACCAGCACCGTGAACCCCTCGCCGGCCAGCGCCGGGGCGTGGGTGAGTGAGCCGTGCCGGCCGTACGGCGAGCGGACGACGATCGTGGGCAACGGCGGTTCCACCGCGCCGGCCGGCAGGTAGAGGTCGGCGACCAGCTCGACGCCGTCGTCCATCGGCACGCGCAGCCCGCGCCGCACGGTGAAGGCGTACGGAGGCTCCGTGGCCGCGTGGCGACGGGCGCGGCGGAGCCGCCCGGACAGTCGGCGGCGCAGGCTCCTCATCACCTCATCCTCGGTTCCGGCGGTGATCAGGCATACGACCGGCTTGCCCGACGCGGTTCGCGACATCGACACTCATGCCGTGCCTGTACGAGAAGGAGCGGAAATGGAACCGGAGCCCGCGTACGGCGAGTCCCTCAGCTACCGCAACCCGATCCTCCCGGGCTTCTGGCCCGATCCGAGCATCTGCCGCGCCGGTGACGACTACTACCTCGTGTGCTCGAGCTTCGAGTACTTCCCCGGTGTCCCGATCTTCCACAGTCGTGACCTGTTCGGCTGGCGCCAGATCGGCAACGTGCTCGACCGCCCTGGTCAACTCCGGCTGCCCGCCGACACGCTTGCCTCGCGGGGCGTCTACGCGCCGACGATCCGCTACCACGACGACCGGTTCTGGGTCGTCACGACGAACGTCACGCTCGACCGGCACCTGATCGTCACGGCGACCGATCCCGCCGGCCCGTGGTCGGATCCGGTCTATCTGGACCTCCCCCACGTGGACCCGTCGCTGGCGTGGGACGACGACGGCAACTGCTGGATGACGGTGTCCGGGGTCGAGTCGTACCGGATCGACCCGCGTACGGGAGAGGTCTTCGAAGGGCCGGTGCCGATGTGGTCGGGAACGGGTGGCCAGTACCCCGAGGCACCGCATCTGTTCCGGGTCGGCGACTGGTGGTACCTGCTCGTCTCGGAGGGTGGCACCCACACCGGCCACGCGGTGAGCGTCGCCCGCGCGCGCTCGCCGCGCGGGCCGTTCCAGCCCGGGCCGGCCAATCCGATCCTGACGCATCGCGGCACCGACCGGCCGGTGCAGGCGACCGGACACGCCGACATGGTCGAGGCCGCCGACGGCACCTGGTGGATGGTCCTGCTGGGCATCCGCCCCAGGGGGCAGTGGCCGCCGTACCACGTCCTGGGGCGGGAGACGTTCCTGGTGCCGGTGCGCTGGGTGGACGGGTGGCCGGTGGTCGATCCCGTCTCGTGCGGGACCGGCTCGGCGGGGACGGGCCGGTGGGACGACCGGGACGACTTCGACGACGAGCGGCTGGGGGCACAGTGGATCTCTCCCCGTGACCGGCCCGCATCCGCCTGGTCGCTGACCGACCGGCCGGGCTGGCTGACCCTGCACGCGACCGGCGACAGCCTCGACCGCAGTGGCGCCACCGTCGTCGGCCGCCGCCAGCAGCACCACGACTGCCGGGTCAGCGCACGCGTCGATCCCGGCTCCGGCCGCGCCGGCCTGACGATCAGGATCGACGAGGCCCACCACTACGACCTGGAACTCGCGCGGGGGCAGGCTCGGGTCATCGGCCGGGTCGGGCCGTTCCGCCAGGTGTTCGGGGAGTGTCCCGTGCCGGCGGGGGCGGTGACAGTGGCACTGAGCACCCGGACAACCGACGTGCTGCCCCCGACCGTCACCTCGTCCGACGATCTCGCACAGGCGGGCCTCGTGGGCGTCACGGCTGCCGGCAGCGACACGATCCGGTTCGAGGTCGAGACCGGCGACGGCTGGTCGTCCCTGGCGGAGCTCGACGGACGCTACCTGTCCACCGAGGTCGCCTCCGGGTTCACCGGCCGGGTCATCGGCATGTACGTCACCGAGGGAACCGCCGCATTCGACTGGTTCGACTACCGGCCGGCCGGATGACAGACCGGCACGGGACCTCACCCCTTGAACGCGCCTTCCATGATTCCCTGCACCAGGCGGCGTCCGACGAAGACGAACAACACCAGCAGCGGAATGGTGGCCAGGAAGGAACCGGACATCGCCAGGCCCAGGTCGATGTCCCGGTTCTGCTGCAGCGCCTTGATGGCGATCTGGACGGTGTAGTTCTCCGGTGACTTCAGGACGATGAACGGCCACAGGAAGTCGTTCCACGCGTAGACGAACGTGAACAGCCCCAGCACGTACGCCGCCGGGCGGACCAGCGGGAAGGCTATCCGCCAGAAGATCTGCCAGGTGGTGGCGCCGTCCACCCGCGCGGCCTGCATCAGCTCGTCGTCGATGGTGCTGCCGATGTGCTGGCGCATCCAGAAGATGCCGAACGCGCTCACCAGCCCGGGAACGATCACCGCCTGAAGGGTGTCCACCCAATCCAACTGGGAGATGATCAGGTACTGCGGTACCACTGCCAGCTGCGCCGGCACCGTCATGGTCAGCACGACGATGAGGAACAGCGTGTTGCGGCCCGGGAAGGACAGCTTGGCGAAGGCGAAGCCGGCCAACGCGCAGAGCACCGCCTGGCCCACGGCGATCGTGCCGGCGACGATCAGGCTGTTGAGCAGGGACTGCACGAACGGCACGATGGTGAAGACCAGCTCCGCCAGGTGCAGGAAGTTGCCACCGGGTGTGAGGGTCGGGGGAAGCGTCGTCGCGGTGGCGGAGTCCGTCGTCGCCACCACGAACATCCAGTAGAGCGGGAAGACGCTGGCGAGCGCCATGAGGGTGAGCAGGGCGTACACCGGGATCGGGACGCGGTTGGCCTGGCGCCGCCGGGCCCGCCTGGGCGCGGCGGTCGGGGGTACGGGCTTCATGGGCGCTCCGAACGGATGCGGGTGGCCAGCAGATAGTTGAGTCCGGAGAAGGCCACCACGATGACGAAGAGCGCGACGCCGACCGCCGCCCCGTAGCCGAAGTGGAACTGCCCGAAGGACTGCTCGTAGAGGTAGAGGGTGACGGTCTGGCACTGCCGTGCCGCCCCGCACGTGAGTCCGCCCACCGGGTTGACCAGCAGCGGCTCGGTGAAGACCTGCAGCCCGCCGATGGTCGACGTCACGACGGTGAACGCGATGATCGGCCGCAACGAGGGGATGCTGATGTGCAGGAACTGTTTCCAGCCGTTCGCGCCGTCGGCGGCGGCGGCCTCGTACAGTTCCCGGGGCACCGCCTGCAGCGCGGCGAGGTACAGCAGGGTGTTGTATCCGGTCCAGCGCCAGGCGATCATCGTGGCGATCATGATGTGGCTGCCCCACAGCGACGCCGTGAAGTCGATGTGCTCGAAGCCGAGCAGCCCGAGAAACCAGTTGATCATGCCGTAGTCACGGTCGAACATCTGGGCGAAGACGATGGTCGTGGCCGCCACCGAGGTGACGTAGGGAACGAGCACCGACATCCGGAACAACGCGGCCAGCCGCAGCCGCGCGTGGTTGAGCAGGTGCGCCAGGCCGAGCGCCAGGAGCAACTGCGGCACTGTCGAGAGCACCCAGATGCTGAACGTGTTCCGCAGCGCGCCCCAGAAGCGCGGGTCGTCCAGCAGCTCGGAGAAGTTGTCCAGCCCCACGAAACGGTGCTCGCCGATGGGATCCCAGTCGAACAGCGAGATGTAGAAGGTGAACAGCAGCGGAAAGAGGCCGAAGATCAGGAACAGCACGAAGAACGGCGAGATGTACGCGTACGGCGCCAGGAACTCCCGTACGCCCTGCTGGATCCGCCGGTTGCGAGCGGGCCTGCGGACGTCCGGTGGGACCGGGGCCGGGCCGAGCATGGTGGTCAAAGCGTCACCCTCCCGATGGGCGGCGGCCGGGCTCGTCCCGGCCGCCGCACTCAGCCCTCCGTCATTCGCGTACGGCGTTCTTGACGTTTGTCAGCGCGGTGTCCCAGGCGTTGGCCGGGTTGACCTTGCCCTGCTCGACGCTGGTGAGCGTGTTGAGGAACTCGGTGCCGATGGGGCCGTCCTGCGGACCGAAGTAGAAGGGCTTGATCCCCAGCACCGACTGGGTGTAGATCTTGCCGATCGGCGCGTTGCTGAAGAACGGGTCGGTCTTCCCCACCAGCTGCGGGTCCGTGTAGACCGACGGGGTGGTGGGCAGCGACCCCTGCATCAGGAAGTGGTCCAGCTGGCCCTTCGGCGACTGCATCTCGGAGATGTAGTTCCACGCCGCCTTCGCGTTCTTGGCGCGCTTGGGGATGGCGAGGAAGCTGCCACCCCAGTTCCCCGAGCCACCGGGAATGGTGGCGATGTCCCACTTGCCGTTCGTCTCGGGGGCGTTCGTCTTCATCTGGCTGAGCATCCAGGACGGTGAGCACACCACCGCGTAGTCGCCCTTCTTCATCGCCGCGGTCCAGCCGGACGAGAACGACCCCTGCTTGGCGGAGATGCCCGCGTCGAAAGCCTTCAGCGTCACGTCGAACGCCGCCTTGACCTGCTCGTTGTCGTAGTCGAGCTTGCGGTCGGCGCTGTAGTAGCGCTGGCTGCCCTGGTTCACCGCCTGGAAGAAGACGCTGGTCGGCGTGTTGTCCACGAACGGCTTCCCGGTCTTCTGGACGTACTGCTTACCGACGTTGATGAACTCGTCCCACGTCGGCCAGAGCTTGGCGACCTCGTCTCGGTCGGTGGGCAGGCCGGCCGCCTTGAACAGATCGGTACGGTAGGCCACCGCCAGACCGCCGACGTCGGTCGGCACACCGATGATCTTGCCGTCCTTGGTCGTCGACTGCGCCATCACCCAGTCGAGGTAGTTGCCCTTGATGTCGTTCGCGCCCAGTGTGGTGAGGTCGACGAAGTTGTCCGGGGACTGCATGAACTTCGGCAGGTCGTCGGCCTGGATCAACACCAGGTCGGGCACCTTGCCGCCGGCCAGCGCGGCGGTGAGCGCCTGCGCGGTCTCGGTCGTGCTGCCCACCTCGGTGAGCTTGACGCGCACATCGGGGTGCGCCTTGGTGTAGACGTCGACGTCGGCCTTCTGGTTGATGTTGGCGAACGACCAGAACTCGAAGGTCTTCGAGTCGGATTCGCCGTCTGATCCCCCACAACCGGCAAGGAGGAGCGCGGCGGCGGCGATGACTGCTGTGGCGGTGGTCCGGACGCGTTTCAACGGCCCTCCAGCGGTGTGATCGTGAGCAG
>NZ_WBKS01000017.1:0-73485 GCF_008868145.1 Micromonospora sp. AMSO1212t | reverse complement strand
AGCGTGAGCGGCGGCGTGTCGGGGTCCTTCGCCGCCGGTGTCGGGGGCCAGTCGGTGAGCGTCGGCTTGTGCTCCACCGGTGTGACGGCCGGGGTCAGCTCCGCCTCGGCCGGCGGGGGTGTGGCGGGACGCCGCCAGCGGCTCGTGCTGAACACGGCCATCAGCAGCAGCACGCCGATGAGGAACAGCGTGCCGTTGTCGAGCGGGTCGCGCAGCGGCAACGGGTCACCGAGCAGCTTCAGGTCGTCCGGCACCCGGTCCCGCACGCTGAACGGCGCGACGAACAGCCCGAGGTACGGGACCGCGAGCAGCAGGCCGGCCACCAGCGGGCCGAACGGCGAGAAGCGCAACGTGCCGAGCAGGCCGAGCAGGATGCCGGCGACGCCCAGATAGACGGCCGGCTCGATCAGGTTCGGCGTGCTGTACGTCCCGATCTCCACCCAGCGGTCGACGGTCCGCTCAGATCCGTCCTGACCGAGAGTGACGAGCACCCAGGTGACGGGCGCCACCGCCAACCCGGCGAGGAAGCTCCAGAGATGTCGCATCCGCGCACCGTACCGTTTTCGGCATGACAGATCATCCCGCGGTCCCGCCGGGTAAGCCGACCTCGTACTCCCGCGTCACGCTCAGTCGCATCATGACCGCGGTCGATGTCAATCTGTACGGGACCGTGCACGGTGGGGTACTGATGAAATTCGTGGACGACGTTGCCGGAGCGGCGGCGGCGCGGCACAGCGGCGGCACCGCCGTGACCGCCTCCATCGACGAGATCGTCTTCTCCGAGCCGGTCCGGGTGGGCGATCTCGTGCACGCGCACGCCCAGATCAACTGGACCGGCCAGACCTCGATGGAGGTCGGGGTGCGGGTGGTCGCCGAGCGCTGGGACTCGGCCGAGGAGGAGCCGGTGCGGGTCGCCACCGCGTACCTGGTCTTCGTGGGCGTCGACGTGGGCGGCTCGCCCCGTCCGGTCCGCCCGGTGCTGCCCGAGACGCCGGAGGACGAGCGCCGCTTCCGGGAGGCCGAGATCCGGCGCGCGCACCGGCTCGCCCGGCGCCGCGCGATCCAGGCCCACCGGGCCGGCTGACCGGTGCTCGCCCACACCGGCCCGGGGCGCGGGGTGTGGGCGGGGCACGCCCCGTACGGCGCACCCGGCGCGGACAATGGCGGCACGAGGTAGGGCAAGATGGCGCCACGGCTCCGGCACACCGTCGTGGCGGGCCCAGGGGAGGGTGGAACAGTGGCTGACGTGCTGTGGACGCCGCCGGTGGACGTGCGGGAGCGGTCCCGGATCGGTGACTACCTGCGCTGGCTGGCCGAGCACCGCGGGCTGGAGTTCGCCGACTACGACGCGCTGTGGCAGTGGTCGGTGACCGACCTGGACGCGTTCTGGCGCTCGATCTGGGACTGGTTCGACGTCGTCGCGCACACCCCGCCGAGCGCCACCCTCACCGACCGGGCCATGCCCGGCACCCGCTGGTTCCCCGGCGCGACGCTCAACTACGCCGAGAACGTGCTGCGGATGCCGGGGCTGGGCGACGACGACCCGGCGGTGATCGCACACGGGCAGACCCGCGCGCCGGAGACGCTCACCGCGGCCGGGCTGCGCGAGCGGGTCCGCCGGGTGGCGGCCGGGCTGCGCCGCCTCGGCGTGGGACCGGGCGACCGGGTGGCCGCGTACGCGCCGAACATCCCCGAGACGTACGTCCTGCTGCTCGCCACCGCCAGCCTCGGCGCGATCTTCTCCTCCTGCGCGCCCGAGTTCGGCACCCGCAGCGTCACCGACCGCTGGCAGCAGATCGAGCCGACGGTGCTGGTCGCCGTCGACGGCTACCGGTACGGCGACAAGCCGGTCGACCGGCGCGCCGAGGTGGCCGCGATCCGGGCCGCGCTGCCGTCGCTGCGGCACACCGTGGCCATCGCGTACCTCGATCCGGACGGCCCGGCCCCCGACGGCGCGCTGCCGTGGGCGGAGCTGGCGGCGGACACCGACGAGCCGCTGGCCTTCACTCCGGTCGCCTTCGACCACCCGCTCTACGTGCTCTACTCCTCCGGCACCACCGGCCTGCCCAAGCCGATCGTGCACGGCCACGGCGGCATCCTGCTGGAACACCTCAAGATGCTGGCGCTGCACCACGACCTGGGTCCGTCCGACCGGTTCCTGTGGTTCACCACGACCGGCTGGATGATGTGGAACTTCCTGGTCTCCGGCCCGGCGGTGGGCGCGGCGATCGTGCTGTTCGACGGCAACCCGGGCCACCCCGACCTGGGCGCGCTGTGGCGGCTGGCCGCCGACACCGGCACCACGTACTTCGGCACCTCCGCACCGTTCCTGCTGGCCTGCCGCAAGGCCGGCCTGGTGCCGCGCGAGATCGCCGACCTGTCCGCGGTGCGCGGCCTCGGCTCGACCGGCGCGCCGCTGCCGGCCGAGGGCTTCACCTGGGTGTACGAGAACGTCAGCGACCGCCTCCAGCTCCAGTCGCTGTCCGGCGGCACGGACGTGTGCACCGGGTTCGTCGGCGGCGTGCCGCTGCTGCCGGTGTACGCCGGGGAGATCGCCTGCCGGGCGCTGGGCGCGAAGGTGGAGGCCCGCTCCGCCGACGGCAGCGCGGTGATCGGGCAGCTCGGCGAGCTGGTGATCACCGAGCCGATGCCGAGCATGCCGGTCGGGTTCTGGAACGACCCGGACGGCGCCCGCTACCGGGAGGCGTACTTCGAGGTCTATCCCGGGGTGTGGCGGCACGGTGACTGGATCACCGTCAACGAGCGCGGCGGGTGCGTGATCACCGGCCGGTCCGACGCCACGCTCAACCGGGGCGGCGTACGCCTCGGCACCGCCGAGTTCTACTCGGTGGTCGAGGGCCTGGACGAGGTGGTCGACTCGGTGGTCGTGCACCTGGAGGACGACGAGGGCGGCGCGGGTGAGCTGCTGCTGTTCGTGGTGCTCGCCGAGGGCCTGGAACTCGACGACGAGATGCGGCGCAAGATCTGCCGTGAGCTGCGTACCGCCCTGTCGCCGCGGCACGTGCCGGACGAGATCCACCAGGTCCGGGCCGTGCCGCGCACGCTGAGCGCGAAGAAGCTGGAGGTGCCGGTCAAGAAGATCCTGACGGGCACCCCGGTGGACAGCGCGGCGGCCAAGGGCGCCCTGGCCAACCCCGAGTCCCTGACGGCGTTCGCCGCCCTGGCCCAGCGCCGGGCCACCGCCGACAGCCCTGTCCCCCCTCGCTGATCTTGCACTTTCCGCCCCGGCATCTCGGGCATTCACGACATCCCAATGGCCACAACTGCAAGATCGCCGAGGGCTGCGACGGCCGGGCGACCCCGTGTGGAACACCACTGGTGTCAAACCGCCCCCGACACACCCATCACGGTCTACCCGCCCCCCGGTTGGCGCGATCTTGCACTTGCGGTCCTCGCGAACCCGAATAAAAGGGGCGAAACACGGACTGCAAGTGCAAGATCGACGGCGCGAGGAGGGCGAGGCCGCGTGAGGAGGGCGAGGCCGCGCGAGGAGGGCGAGGCCGCGCGAGGAGGGCGGGGCGGGCTAGAGGGCGATGCCGAGGAGGGCGTCCACCGTGTCGGCGAAGAGGGCGGGGGCATCCGGATCCTCGGTCACGCCGCCCAGGGCGCCTTCGGCCCAACGGTCGGCCGCCGCCAGGGCACCCGGAGTGTCCAGGTCGTCGGCCAGCCGTTCGCGTACCTCGGCCAGCAACGCCGCCCCCGACGGCCCGGCCGGCGCGGCGGCGGCCCGCCGCCAGCGGCCCAGCCGCTCCTGCCCCTCGGTGAGCAGCTCGTCGGTCCAGGAGCGGTCGCTGCGGTAGTGCCCGCTCATCAGCGCCAGCCGGACCGCCATCGGGTCCACCTTGTCGGCCCGCAGCCGCGACACGAAGACGAGGTTGCCCTGGGACTTCGACATCTTCTCGCCGTCCAGGCCGATCATGCCGGCGTGGACGTAGTGGTCGGCGAACGGCGCCTCGCCGGTCAGCCGCTCGGCGTGCGCGGCGGAGCACTCGTGGTGCGGGAAGATCAGGTCGTTGCCGCCGCCCTGCACGTCGATCCGGTCGCCGAGCAGGTTCAGCGCGATGACGGTGCACTCGATGTGCCAGCCGGGACGGCCCGCGCCGAGGTCGCCGCCGGGCCAGGACGGCTCGCCCTCGCGTGCGCCGCGCCACAGCAGCGGGTCGAGCGGGTCGCGCTTGCCGGCGCGCTCCGGGTCGCCGCCGCGCTCGGCGAACAGCTCGATCATCTGCTCGCGGGTCAGGTTGGACTCGTAGCCGAAGCGGGGCGCGGCGGAGACGTCGAAGTACACGTCGCCGGTGCCGTCGTCGAGCCGGTACGCCGCGCCGTCCTTGAGCAGCATCAGCACCTTCTCGGCGATGTCCGGGATCGACTCGACCGCGCCGACGTAGTGCGCCGGCGGGATCATCCGCAGCGCCTCCATGTCCTCGCGGAACAGCGCGGTCTCCCGCATGGCCAGGACCTTCCAGTCCTCGCCGTCGCGCTCGGCGCGCTCCAGCAGCGGGTCGTCGATGTCAGTGACGTTCTGCACGTACCGCACGTCCAGGCCGGCGTCGCGCCACATCCGCTGCACCAGGTCGAAGGTGATCATGGTGGCGGCGTGTCCGAGGTGCGTCGCGTCGTACGGGGTGATGCCGCAGACGTACATCGAGGCCGCGCCCTCGGGCCGGCTGGCATGGGCTCCCTGCCGCGCCGAGTCGTACAACCTCAGCGACACGCCCTCGCCGGGCAGCCGTGGCACGTCATGTCCCGCCCAAGACTCCATGACCGCCAGCCTAACGATCCGTCAGACGCTCGGGTGCCGCCCTACGGGTGATCAACGCGACAGCGGCTCACATCGGCGGCCAGGGCATCGCCGGCCACTCCTGCGGCGGCAGCGGGAACCGGCCGCTCTCGCGCAGCCGCTCGACCCGTTCCGCCAGCGCGGCCAGCTCACCGATGGTGAGGTGCTCGGCCAGTTCCTCACCGAGCGGCCCGCGCAGCTGCCCGGCCAGGCCGTCGAGCATCTCCACCGCGTCCGGCGGCAGTTCGCGGCCGGCCCAGCCCCACAGGACCGTACGCAGCTTCTCCTCGACGTGGAAGCTCACGCCGTGGTCGACGCCGTAGATCCGGTCGTCCGGGCCGACGAGCACGTGCCCGCCCTTGCGGTCGGCGTTGTTGATGATCGCGTCGAGCACGACGAGCCGGGCCAGGCGGGGGTCGTCGGCGTGCGCCAGCGCGTACGCCGCCCCGTCGTCGTCGCGGGCCGCGGCCACCGGGATCCAGCGCGGCGGGATCTCCCGCGCCGGTACGAACCCGACCAGCGGCTCGGCGTCGTCCGGCTCGTCGATCCAGAGCTGGCACGAGCCGGGGCCGAACGGGCCGTCGCGCAGCACCGTCGGGGGCACCAGGTCCCAGCCGGTGGCCCGGGACACCAGGTAGGCGGACACCTCCCGGCCGGCGAGCGTGCCGTCCGGGAAGTCCCAGAGCGGGCGCTCGCCGCGTACCGGCTTGTAGACACAGTGCGCTGTCACGTCGCCGAGCGCGATGACCCCGCGCAGCGTCGCGTTGGAGGCGTCGACGAGCCGCCCCTCCAGGGTCAGCTCACCGTCGGCGAGCAGCCGCAGCGCCTCGACGCCGTCCTGTCGGGGCTGCAGTTCCGACGAGGTCACCGGTGATAGCCGTTGTGCCGGGGGCAGAGGTGACCGGCCGGGTCGAGCGGCTGGCCGCACAGCGGGCAGGGGGGCCGGCCGGCGTTCACGACGCGCTTGGCCCGCTCGATGAACTCGCGGGTCGCCTCCGGGGTCAGCCGCACCCGGAGGCGGTCGAGGTCGTCGTCCGGCTCGTCCGGGTCCTCGTCGGCGTCGTCGTCCGCGTCGCCCAGCTCGACCTCGACCTCCGCCTCACCGACGGCGATCGCCTCGATCACCACCGTCGCGGTGTCGACGTCGAAGGCCAGACCCAGCGTGCCGACCCGGAACTCCTCGTCCACAGGCGTGTCGAGCGGCTCGTTGTCGCCGGTCACCGTGGTGACCGGCTCCGGCAGCTTCACGCCGAAGCGGCGCTGCGCCTCGGCGAGCAGCTCCTCGAGCTTCTCGGCGAGCAACGACACCTGGACCTTCTCCAGCGACACGCTGACCAGCCGGCCGCCGCCGCGCGCCTGGAGGAAGAACGTGCGCTCCCCCGGCGGGCCGACCGTACCGGCGACGAACCGCTCCGGCGGCTCGAAGGCGTGCACCTGGTGCGTCATACCCACGACCCTATCCGGCGTGTGGAAGCACCGCGCAGCCCACCGACGCCGAATCCGCCCAGAGCGAACGCGCCGCGTACGCCGGGCTCACCCGGCCGCGCCCGCGCCTCCGCCGACCGCCGCGTCGGACTCCGCCGGCCGCGCCGCGCGCCGACGGCGCTTGCGCGGCGGCGGGACCAGCGCCGACAGGTCACCGCCGGTGTCGTTGAGCCGGACCAGGAACGGCCGAAACGGGGTGTAGCGGATCGCCGTCACCGACGCCGGGTCGGCCACGATCCGCTGAAAAAGATCAAGGTGTACGCCGAGCGCGTCCGCCACGATCGCCTTGATCACGTCGCCGTGGCTGCACGCCAGCCAGACCGCCTCCGGCCCGTGCTCGGCGGTGACCCGCGCGTCCCACGCCCGTACCGCGGCCACCGCGCGCGCGGACATCGCCGCCATCGACTCGCCCTGCGGGAACGCGGCGGCGCTCGGGTGCTGCTGGACCACCGGCCAGAGCGGCTCCTTCGCCAGCTTCTTCAGCGACTGCCCCTCCCAGTCGCCGTACCCGCACTCGATCAACCCGTCGTCCACCACCGGCTCGACGCCCGGCAGCGCCAGGTCGAGGGTCTGCCGGCAGCGGATGAGCGGGCTGGTCACCACCGCCGCCAGCGGCAGCCCGGCGAGGCGCGCGCCGACCGCCGCCGCCTGCGCGCGGCCGGTGTCGTCGAGCTCGACCGGTTGCCGCCCGGCCAGGCCGCCGTCGGCGTTCGCGGTGGTCCGGCCGTGTCGCAGAAGCAGAAGGGTCGCCACGCTGACCACCCTAGGCGGTACGCCCCTCGGGGGTTCGTCCCGCCACGACAGGCCGTGTTCCGGCGGGGCGTCCTACTCCCTGTACACCCATCTCCGGAACCTGTCAGCCGCGTCCGACGTGCCGTCGGGCCGCGCCAAGGACTGCAGCACCCCCCGGTGCCGCCGGACCAGGCGCGCGACCCAGACGACCACCACAGCCCACAGCACCAGAGAGATGCCGCGGTACCGCCTGACCGCCGCGTCGGCCCGTGCCTTGTCCTGCGCCCTGATCTCGGCCGCGTCGTAGATCACGGCGCCGTCGACGACGAAGGTCTCGGCCGAGACCACATAGGTCGCGTAGACGTACAACCGTGCGCGTTCCAGCTCGGGCTGGGGATCCCTGCTCATCTCGAATCGGACCGGGGTGCCGGGCACCAGTTCCTCGCTCGGTAGCTCTCGTACGCTGAACTTGACCCGGGGGTGCTCGCGGAGCACCACCCGGTACACCACGGCGGCGAGGTTTCTGCTTCCTCCCGTCGTCGACTCCCAGCTGTCCTCTACCGACTCGACTGTGCCCGTCACCACGAACATCCGGGCCGGCAGCTCCGGCTTGTCGAAAGGCTCTCCCAGACTCCAGGCAATGGCCGCCAGCATGGCGATCATCAGGGGAGCGCCGTACAGCGGTCTGAGGCGGAAGCGCGACATGCGGGCGAGAGTAGCCACCCCCGGCCACCGGGCCGCGCCGTCGCACACGCCGGGAACCGCGCGGGCCCTACGCGGCTGAGCCGGCGACGAAGCCGAAGGCCGGCCACCTCGGACATCGGGGTGGCCGGCCTCTCGCACGACGACGTCAGGTGGCGCTGATCGTGCCGGTCGCCAGGAGGCAGATCACCAGGCTGCCCAGCGCCACCCGGTACAGCACGAAGACGTACAGCGTGTGGTGGGCGACGTAGCGCAGCAGCCACGCGATGGCCGCGTAGCCGACCGCGAACGCGATGAGCGTCGCGATCACCATCTGCGCCACGCTCGGCGCGGCGGTGCCCGGCGCCGACGGCTCGAACACGTCCGGCAGGCTGAACACGCCGGAGATCACCACGGCCGGGATGGCCAGCAGGAACGAGTAGCGGGCCGCGGTCTCCCGGGTCAGGTTGAGCAGCAGGCCCGCGGTCAGGGTGCCGCCCGACCGGGACACGCCGGGGACCAGCGCCGCGGCCTGGGCGAAGCCCATCACCACGCCGTCGCGCATCCGGAAGTTCTCCAGCGTGCGGGTCTGCCGGCCCCAGTACTCGGCGAAGGCCAGCAGCATCGCACCGATGATCAGCGTGCAGGAGATCAGCCAGAGGTTCCGGCCGGCGGTGCGGATCTGGTCCTTGAAGATCAGCCCGAAGATGCCGATCGGGATGGTGCCGACGATGACGTACCAGCCCATCCGGTAGTCGAGGCTGGAACGCACCGAGCGGTCGGCCAGGCCGACGAACCAGGTCCGGACGATCCGCCAGATGTCCTTGGCGAAGTAGATCAGGACGGCGGCCTCGGTGCCGAGCTGGGTCACCGCGGTGAACGACGCGCCCGCGTCCCGGCCGAAGAACAGCTCCGAGGTGATCCGCAGGTGCCCGGACGAGGACACCGGAAGGAACTCGGTCAGTCCCTGGACCAGGCCCAGGACGACGGCCTCGATCCAGGTCACTCGCCGACTCCGGACAGCTCCAGCGCCTCGGCGACGGTACGCAGGGTCTGCACCCCGCTGTCCCGGTCGGCCACGAACAGCGACACCGACAGCGTGGTCACGCCCGAGGCGGCGTACTCCCGCATCCGCTCGGCGATGCGCTCCTTCGGTCCGAGCAGCGAGGTGCGGTCGATGAACTCCATCGGTACGGCGGCAGCGGCGTCGCGCTGCCGCTTGGCCAGGTAGAGGTCCTGCACCTCGCGGGCCGCGTCGCCGTAGCCCATCCGGGTGGCGAGCTGGTTGTAGAAGTTCTGCTTGCGGCTGCCCATGCCGCCCACGTACAGCGCGGCGTACCAGCGGACCAGCTCGGCGCAGGTGGCGACGTCGTCGCCGACCACGACCGGCACGGACGGCACCACATCGAAGCCGGCCAGCTCCTTGCCCGCCGCCGCGCGGCCGGCCCGGACCGAGGCGAGGTGCTCCTCGGCGAACTCCGGGGAGTAGAAGACGGCCAGCCAGCCGTCGGCGATCTCGCCGGCCAGCTCCAGGTTCTTCGGGCCGACGGCGGCCAGGTAGATCGGGATGTGCTCGCGCGGCGGGTGGAAGCCCAGCCGCAGCGCCTTGCCGGGGCCGTCGGGCAGCGGCAGCGTGTAGTGCTCGCCGTCGTACGCGACCTCCTTGCGGGCCACCGCCAGCTTGACGATGTCGACGTACTCCCGGGTGCGCGCCAGCGGCTTGGCGAACCGCACGCCGTGCCAGCCCTCGGAGACCTGCGGGCCGGACACGCCCAGGCCGAGCCGGAACCGGCCGCCGGAGAGCGTGTCGATGGTCGCGGCGGTCATCGCGGTCATGGCCGGGGTACGGGCCGGGATCTGCATGACCGCGGCGCCCACGTCGATGCGCTCCGTCTGCCCCGCGATCCAGGCCAGCATGCTCGGCGAGTCCGAGCCGTACGCCTCCGCGGCCCACACGACCGAGTAGCCGAGCCGGTCCGCCTCCTGGGCCAACGCCAGGTGGTCGAACGGCGTGCTCCACGCCGTCTGGTATCCGAGGTTGAGCCCGAGTCGCACTGATCCTCCCACCGTCCGCACCACAGGTCGCATCAGGTTACGCAATGAGCGTGGCGCCCTCGACGTCCGGCTCGCCCCGAACATGTCACACCGGGTGGAGGTCGCGCGGGAAGTTGACTGCGGCGAGGATATCCGTGACGCCGGGTTCGAAATAAGGTTCACGCATGCAACAGCGACCGCTCGGCCGAAGCGGGCTGGCGGTATCGCGGCTCGCGCTCGGCACCATGACCTGGGGACGGGACACCGATGCCGACGACGCGGCCGCCCAGCTGAAGAGCTACCTCGACGCGGGCGGCAACCTCGTCGACACCGCCGACGTGTACGCCGACGGCGACGCCGAGTCGGTGATCGGCTCGCTGCTGGGCAGCCTGGTGGACCGCGACGAGCTGCTGATCGCCACCAAGGCGGGCCTGCGGCCGGGCAGCCGCCGCCGGGACGGCTCGCGCGGGCACCTGCTGCGCACGCTGGACGCCTCGCTGCGCCGCCTCGGCACCGACCACGTCGATCTGTGGCAGGTGCACGGGTACGACCCGGACACCCCGCTGGAGGAGACGCTCTCGGCCCTGGACCACGCGGTGTCCAGCGGGAAGGCCCGCTACGTGGGTGTGTCGAACTTCTCCGGCTGGCAGACCGCGCGGGCCGCCGCCTGGCAGGCCGCCTGGCCGGGGCGCGCCCCCGTGGTCGCCGCACAGGTGGAGTACTCGCTGCTGGAGCGCGGCGTGGAGCGGGAGGTGCTGCCCGCCTGCGCCGGGATGGGGCTGGGCGTGCTGCCCTGGTCGCCGCTGGGCCGGGGTGTGCTCACCGGCAAGTACCGCAACGGCCGCCCGGCCGACTCGCGGGCGGTGTCGCCGCACTTCGAGCGTTTCGTCGCGACGTACCTGGAGCCCCGCTGCTCCAGCATCGTGGAGGCGGTCGCCATCGCTGCGGGCGGGCTCGGCGTGTCGCCGCTGGAGGTGGCGCTGGCCTGGGTGCGGGACCGGCCGGGGGTGACCGCGCCGATCCTCGGTGCCCGCACCGTCGGGCAGCTGCTCGGCGCGTTGCAGGTGGAGCGGATGACGCTGCCGGAGGAGATCGTCACGGCGCTCGACGACGTGTCGGCCGTGCCGGTGGGCTACCCGGAGCGCGACGGCTGAGCCGCGCCGCGATCCGGGTCACCCGCGGGGGGTGGCGGAGGGCCCGCGACCTGGGCAGCATAGGGGCATGGACTACGAATACGCGCCGCTGCGGTTGCCCTCGAACGTCGATCGGCTGACCGCCGCGGCGCAGCTGGCGATCCAGGCCGAGTTCTCCGGCTGGGAGCTGGCCCGGGTGCGGCTCTACCGGGACGGCACGCGGCAGGTGGTGCTGCGGCGCCGCCTGGTCAACCAGTCGCAGCCGGGCCTGTCTTACTGACGAGGGGCCCGTCCCCGGGGCCGCGCGACGCGGCGCCGCCCCGGGGACGCGCACGGCCTAGTGCGCGTGGTCGTGCTCCTCGTCGAGTTCCATGAACGGGTGCTCGTCGAGCCGGCCGACCAGCCGGTCGTCGGCGGCCGGCTGGAACGGGCCGACCGGGTCGTCGTCGTCGAACGACTCCAGGTCGACGGGGGTGCCGACCTCGCTGACCATCACCACACCGTCCAGCGGCTCCAGCTCCGGCACGTCGAGCGCGGACAGCGATCCGTCGCCGCTCTGCAGCAGCTCCAGCACCGCCTCGCCGACGCCCTCGACCGGCGCCGGCTCGTCCTCCTCCGGGGTGCCCTCCCGGCGGGCCGCCTCGGCCGCACGCAGCAGCGCGGCGACGCTGGGCACCCGGTAGTCGCGCCGCTGCCGTACCGAGATGACCCGCGGGTGCGGGTCGGTGGGCTCGCCGCCCTCGACGGCGCCGAAGCGCTCGTCGGCCTCGTCCGGGTCGATCGACTCCACGTCCCAGGGCGTCACCTCGCCGAACGCGTCGAGCAGCTGCTCGTCGTAGGCGAACGAGGCGTTGTTCAACGCGACGTACGCCTGCCAGACGGCGTCGTCGTCGATCCGGCCCTGGGCGGCCCGGACGGCGGCCAGGTGGGCGCGGGCGGCGTCGATCACCCGCTCGAGGGCGGCGTCCAGCTCACCGTGCTGGTCGGTCATGTGTGGCAGTCCCTTCGCGATGGGGGGAGGTTCCGCGCCGGCGGCGCCGCGGCGGGCGCGGTCAGCAGGTACGGAGGAAGCGGTCCAGAACCCGCACGCCGAACTGTAGTCCGTCCAGCGGAACCCGCTCGTCGATGCCGTGGAACAGGGCGGAGAAATTGAGGTCGGCGGGCAGCCGCAGCGGCGCGAACCCGAAGCAGCGGATGCCGAGCTGGGAGAACGCCTTGGCGTCGGTGCCGCCGGAGAGCATGTACGGCACCGGGTGCGCGCCCGGGTCCTCGGCGCGCAGCGCCTCCGACATCCGCGCCACCAGGTCACCGTCGAACGTGGTCTCCAGGGCCGGCTGGCGCTGGACGTACTCGATGGCGATGTCCGGGCCGACCAGCTCGCGCAGCTGCCGCTCCAGTTCCTCGCTCTGCCCGGGCAGGCTGCGGCAGTCGATGGTGGCGGTGGCCCGGCCGGGGATGACGTTGTCCTTGTAGCCGGCGGCCAGCCGGGTCGGGTTGGCGGTGTTGCGGACGGTCGCGCCGATGATGTTGGCGATCGGACCGAGCTTGGCGATCGCCGTCTCCGGGTCGTCCGGGTCGATCTCGATGCCGAGCACGTCGGACACCTCGGCCAGGAACGCCCGCACGGTGTCGGTCATCACCACCGGGAAGCGGTGCCGGCCGATCCGGGCGACCGCCTCGGCGAGCGCGGTGACGGCGTTGTCGTCGTGCACCATCGAGCCGTGGCCGGGCCGGCCCTTGGCGTGCAGGCGCAGCCAGTCGATGCCCTTCTCGGCGGTCTCGATCAGGTAGAGGCGGCGCTGCTCGTCCACGGAGTAGGAGAAGCCGCCGACCTCGCCGATCGCCTCGGTGCAGCCGTCGAACAGGTCGCGGTGGCGCTGGGTGAGGAAGTGCGCGCCGTAGTCGCTGCCGGCCTCCTCGTCGGCGGTGAACGCGAGCACGACGTCGCGCCGGGGGCGTACGCCGGTGCGCTGCCAGCCGCGGACCACGGCGAGCACCATCGCGTCGAAGTCCTTCATGTCGATCGCGCCGCGGCCCCACAGGTAGCCGTCGCGGATCTCGCCGGAGAACGGGTGCACCGACCACTCGTCCGGGTCGGCGGGCACCACGTCGAGGTGGCCGTGCACGAGCAGCGCGTCGCGGCCGGGCTCGGTGCCGGGGATCCGGGCGACCACGTTGGCCCGGCCGGGGGCTGATTCGTGGATCTCGGCGTCCACGCCGACCTCCGCGAGTTTCTCCGCCACGTACTCGGCGGCGCGCCGCTCCCCTGCGCTGGTGTCGTTGTCGCCGGTGTTGGTGGTGTCGATGCGCAGCAGGTCGCGGCAGAGGTCGACGACCTCGTCGGTGGCGTCGGGTCGGGCGGGGGCGGCGTCGCTCGTCATCGCTTCCTTATACCAGCAGCTGAGGTGGTCGCGGGCCGCCGGTGGCCCGGCGGCGGTTTCACGGATCGCCGGGCCGGGTACCGCCGGACCGCCCGGACATCGACTCCGGCCGTCACGAGGAGGGCACCATGACCGTCCCCCTGCCGCCGCTGCCGCCCACCGCCGACGACGCGTACCGGCCGGGTGGGCGCAGCGTCGCCGACCTCGTGGACACCGAGCACCGGGCGCTGCTGGGGCTGGCCGACCGGGTCGCCGACCCGGCGCTGGACGCCGCCGCCCGGCGCGAGGTGCTCGACGTCCTGACCGCTGCGGTGTCCCGGCATCTGTCCGCCGAGGAGCAGTACCTGTTCCCGGCGGCCCGCGCCGCCATGCCGGACGCCGCCGAGCTGGTCGAGCGGGAGATCGAGGCCGACGCCGGGCTGCTGACCGCGCTCAAGGAACTGTCCGGAGCCGACGACCCGGCGGTCGCCGACGTGGCCGAGCGGGTACGCCGGCACGTCAGCCGCGTCGCGGCGCTGGTCACGCCCCTGCGCGAGGTGGCCAGCGACGCCGAGCTGATCCGGCTGGGCAACCGGTGGGAGATCGCGGAGGAGGCGGCGCCGACCCGGCCGCACCCCGGTACGCCCGCCACCCCGCCCTGGAACAAGATCGTCGAACCGGCGGTCGGTGTGCTGGACAAGGTGCGCGACGCGGTCACCGGACGGCGTACCCGGCTGAGTGACCTGGAACACCGCCGCCAGGGATGAGCCGATCGCCCCTTCCGTGTATCGGTTCGTGGTCCTACCGTCACGGTATGGATCTGGAGCTGCGACACCTGCGTGTGGTCTGCGCGATCGCGGAGACGGGGAGCGTCACCAAGGCCGCCTCGGCGCTCGGCCTTGCCCAGCCGGCGTTGACCGCCCAGCTTCAGCGGATCGAACGGGCGCTGGGCGGGCCGCTGTTCGAACGGGACCGCCGCGGCGCGCGCCCCACCGCGCTGGGCGAGCTGGTGCTGGACCGGGCCCGGGTGCTGCTGCCGGCGATGAAGGGCCTGCGGGACGAGGCGGCCCGGATGGCCGGTGCGGGCGATCCGCTGCGCCGGTACCGCTTCGGCGGGGTGAACAGCCCCATCCTGGGCCGGCTGGTGCACCGGCTCGCCGCCGAGCGGCCGGACGCGCAGATCACCACGTACGGCTCCTGGTCGGTGGACGAACTGGCGCAGATGGTGGCCGGCGGCCGGCTCGACTTCGCGCTGACCGGCGTGTGCGGCGACTCGGCCCCGTCGGCGGGGTTCGGGCTGAGCTGGCGGGAGGTGGCGGTCGAGCCGATCTGCGTGCTGCTGCCGCAGACCCACCCGCTGGCCGGCCGGCCCGAGGTCGACCTGGTCGATCTGCGCCGCGAGCGGTGGGTGGCCGCGCCGGGCGACGGCTGCTTCGGCGACTGCTTCGCCACCGCCTGCGCCCGCGCCGGCTTCACTCCGAAGAAGGTGTACGAGGCGGACGTGCGGGCCGCGCTGGACCTGGTGGACGCCGGCGAGGCGGTGGCGTTGTGCCAGGCCACGTTCCGTCCGGTGGCCGGGCTGGTCACCCGCCGGCTGGCCGGCACACCGCTGCGCTGGCGGCTGCTGCTGGGCTGGCATCCGGACGTGCCGGCCGCGGCGGTGGCCGAGCCGGTGCTGGCGGCGGCGGTCGCGGCGTACACCGACGCGCTGGCCAACCATCCGGAATATCTGGGCTGGCTGCTGGCGCACCCGGAGTTCGGCGTGCAGCCCAACGGCTCGGGCGGGGTGCGAATCGCCTGAACCCGGGTATCACCGGCGACATGACTGATCTGTATCCGGCCGCCGACCAGCGGGAGCTGCTGCGCCAGGCGGCCACCGCGCACACCACCGCCTCCGCCGAGGTGGAGGCGTTCCTGCGCCGGTTGCCGGAGGTGCCGGGTCCGGCCGACGTGACCGAGTACGCCAACCTGCTCAGCCGCGAGGAACGCGCCCGGGCCGACCGGCAGGCCGCGGCGGACGCGGCCGGGCTGCGGCTGCCCAGCCTGGAGTCGGAGTAGCCGGCGGCGCCCGGGCGGGTGATCCGCCCGGGCGCCGCCGTACCGGCTCAGCGTTCGACGAGCACGTCGTGGCCGAGGTCGAGCAGGGCGTGTCGCCACTCGTCGTCGGCGTTGCCCCGGCGTGGCCGCTGCGCGGTCAGCTCCCGGATCCGGGTGATCGCCTCCCGCATCACCTCGATGTCCTCCGGCGTGAGGTCCACCTTGCGCTTGCGCAGCACGGCGAGGATCTGCCGGCCGGGCTCGGGCAGGTCGAGGCCCGGGTCCGGACCGAACGCCTCCTCCCCCGAGCCGCGGGTCAGCAGCCACTGCCGCAGCGTCTCGGAGGGCACGTTCACCTCGGCGTGGAAGTCGTCCCAGATCACCTCGACCTCGGGGTCGAGTCGCGCCTCGCGTACCATCACGCCTCCTCTCCCGGCGGCGGCCCGGATGCCGGCTCGCCCTCGTTCGGTGTGTGCTGCTTCAGGCCTTCCGGCGGTACCCGCACCCGGGACGGGTTCGCCGTCGGGGCCGCCTCGATCGGCTCACCGGCCCCGGTGTCGTCGTCGGGGACTTCGTCGGGTTCGGTCATGTCCGCCCTCCGGTCCTTCGGTGGAGGTCCGTCCCGGCCCGGCCGGGACGGACCCCGGCCGGTCATCGGGGATGGGACGTGGTGGCCGGGGTGTAGCCCCGCTCACCGGCGGCGACGTCGAAGACGAGCTGACCGTCGCGGGTGTCGACGGTGACCTTCTGCCCCGGTGAGACCTCGTGCTCCAGCAACATCCGGGACAGCCGGTTGTCGACCTCGCGCTGGATCACGCGGCGCAGCGGTCGGGCGCCGAACTCGGGCTGGTAGCCGTGCTCGGCGAGCCAGTCGACGCCGGCGGTGCTGAAGTCGACCTGGATGTCCTGGGCGTGCATGCGGCGGCGGGTCTCCTCCAGCAGCAGCCCGGTGATCTGGCGCAGCTGCTCGGCCTCCAGCCGCTGAAAGATGATCACCTCGTCGATGCGGTTGAGGAACTCCGGGCGGAAGTTCTCCTGGAGCCGGCGCATCAGCCGCTCCCGCAGCTCGTCGCTCTCCTGCTCGCCCGGCGCCCCGGTGGCGAAGCCGACGGTGCGCTGGGTGCCGGTGATCAGCTCCGAGCCGAGGTTGCTGGTCATGATCAGGACGGTGTTCTTGAAGTTCACGGTGCGGCCCTGGCTGTCGGTGAGCCGGCCGTCGTCGAGCACCTGGAGCAGGATGTTGAACACGTCCGGGTGCGCCTTCTCGATCTCGTCCAGCAGCACCACCGCGTACGGGCGGCGGCGTACCGCCTCGGTGAGCTGGCCGGCCTCCTCGTAGCCGACGTACCCGGGCGGGGCGCCGACCAGCCGGCTGACCGTGTGCCGCTCCTGGAACTCGCTCATGTCCACCCGGACCATCCGGTCCGCCTCGCCGAACAGCGCCTCGGCCAGCGCGCGGGCCAGCTCGGTCTTGCCCACGCCGGTCGGGCCGAGGAACAGGAAGCTGCCCATCGGACGGTCCGGGTCGGCCAGCCCGGTACGGGACCGGCGTACCGCCTCGGAGACGGCGGTGACCGCGTCGTCCTGCCCGATCACCTTCTCGTGCAGGTGCCCCTCCAGGCGCAGCAGCCGGTCGCGTTCCTCCTCGGTGAGCTGGGTGACCGGGATGCCGGTGGACCGGGAGACGACCTCGGCGATCTCCGTCGGCCCCACCTCGGGTACGTGGCTGGGGCCCTCGTCGCCACGGGCGCGGCGGACCTGGTCCTCCAGCTCGGCGAGCCGGTCGCGCAACGCTGAGGCCCGCTCGTACTGCTCGTCGGAGACCGCCTGTTCCTTGTCCCGGCGCGTCTCGTCGAGCTGCTGCTCCAGCTCGCGTACGTCCTCGGCGGGGGTACGGGTGCGCAGCCGCACCCGGGCGCCGGCCTGGTCGATCAGGTCGATCGCCTTGTCCGGCAGGAACCGGTCGGTGACGTACCGGTCGGACAGCTCTGCGGCGGCCACCAGCGCCTCGTCGGTGAACCGGACCTGGTGGTGGGCCTCGTACCGGTCGCGCAGGCCGCGCAGGATCGAGATGGTGTCGTCGACGGTCGGCTCGGGCACGAGCACCGGCTGGAACCGGCGGGCCAGCGCGGCGTCCTTCTCGATGCTGCGCCGGTACTCGTCGAGCGTGGTCGCGCCGATCACCCGCAGCTCGCCGCGCGCCAGGGCCGGCTTGAGCATGTTCGAGGCGTCCATCCCGCCCTCGCTGCCGGCGCCGCCCGCACCGACCAGCGTGTGGATCTCGTCCAGGAAGATGATCAGCTCCTCGCGGTGGGCGCGGATCTCGTCGATCACCTTCTTCAGGCGCTCCTCGAAGTCGCCCCGGTAGCGGGTGCCGGCGACCAGGCCGGACAGGTCGAGCTGGATCACCCGCTTGCCGATCAGCGTCTGCGGCACGTCGCCGTCGCAGATCCGCTCCGCGAGGCCCTCCACGATCGCGGTCTTGCCGACACCGGCCTCACCGATCAGCACCGGGTTGTTCTTGGTCCGCCGGGACAGGATCTCCACCGCCTGCTCGATCTCGTCGGCCCGGCCGACGACCGGGTCGATCTGGTCCATCCGGGCCAGCTCGGTGAGGTCCTGGCCGTACTGGTCGAGCGTGGGGGTGCCCCGGTCCGGCCGCGGGGCGTTCGTCGCTCCGCGTTCGGCGCTGGCCGCCTGCAACGACTCGGGCTGGATCCGGCCGGCGGCGAGCATCCGGCCGGCCGGCGACTCCGGGTTCAGCGGCAACGCCATAAGGATGTGCTCGGGACCGATGTAGTTGGCGCCCATCGCGCGGGACAGCTGGTGGGCGTCGAGCAGCGCCCGCTTCGCGGCCGGCGTCAACGACAGGTTCGGCGGCACCTCGCCGCGCGGCGCGCCCTCACCGCGCCCGCCCAGCGCGCCCAGCAGCGCGTCCGGGTCGGCGCCGGCCCGGCGTACCAGGTCGCGCAGCGGCTCGCGCTGCAACGCCGCCCAGAGCAGGTGGTCGGTGTCCAGGTCGTTGCTGTGCTTCTGAGCGGCCCGGCGGGCCGCGTCGGCGAGCATCTCCCGGGCGTCCGCGGTCATCAGGCGCGTGATGTCGACCCGGTGCGCCGGCCGGCGTCCCCCCTCGCCCCGGCCGAAGTATCGGGCCAGGAACTCGTCCCAGGGGTCGTTGCCGAAGTCACCCGGTCCCATCATCTCGTCCTCCGCAGTCAGTCGGCACGACCGGCACCTGGCACGCGCGGCACGGTCGGCGGTGGCTACCCGGCGGTCGGCGCGACAAACGCGGCCGGATGGCAGGCTGGGGGCATGGAGAGCAGACCGCTGCTGATCGTGGACGGCGCGAACGTGGTGGGCTCGCGCCCGGACGGCTGGTGGCGGGACCGGGCCGGCGCGGCGGCCCGGCTGCGCGACGCGCTGGCGCCCGTCGGCGAGGCGGGCGTGCCGCCGGAGCTGCCGCCGCCGGTGCAGGTGGTGCTGGTGGTGGAGGGCGCGGCCCGGCACGTGGCGCCCGGGCCCGGCGTGGAGGTCGTCTCCGCACCCGGCTCCGGCGACGACACGATGGTCGAGCTGGTCGCCGCCGCGCCTGATCGGCGGCGGGTGGTCGTCACCGCCGACCGGGAGCTTCGCGAGCGGGTGGCCGCGCTCGGCGCGGAGGTACGCGGCCCGCGCTGGCTGGGCCGTTAGGCCGGCCGGTCCCGTCCGCAGGACCGAGCAGCCCGCCGACGGGACCAGCGGCGAGGTCTTCGCGCACGTCAGGACCGGAACCGGACAGCGGGGTCGCAACGCCGCGAGGGTGGATGTTCGTCCACCCGCCGGGATGGGTTGTAATGGAGATCTCTTCCGCCCCCAGGAGGTCCCCGTGGCGAGCGTCGCCGAGCTGAAGGCCGCCATCGATGTCGCTCTCCAGCAGATCGGTGACGGCCAGACAGCGGTGCAGGCAGCAGGCGAGAAGCTGGCCGAGGCGCAGCAGACGCTGGCCGGCGCGCTGGAGGGCAGCGGCCACGAGACGGTCGAGGCGGCCCAGGCGTCGCTGACACAGGCCGGCCAGGAGTTGGAGGAGTGTCTGGCCGCGACACTCGTCGCGGTGGAGCAGGCTCAGATCTACGTCGCGACGCTCTGAGGCCGGCCGTGTCCATCGTCGAGGACATCGGCGCGCAGGTGCGCGCCGCCGCCGAGGAACTGCCGCTGGCACAGCTCGCCGCCGCGCTGGAGAAGCTCGGCCAGGCGCAGGAGCGGCTGCGCTGGGTACGCCAGGAGTCGTCCGACCCGATGGGGGTGCCGGAGCTGTCCTCGGCCACCGAGCACGCCGAGACCGCCGGCTACGCGCTGCGCGTGGCGCAGGAGCAGCTCACCGCGTACCTGGCCGCGATCGGGCTGGCGCCGGACGGCGCGCGGCCGGCGCCGCCGGGCGAGCGGCCGCCGAAGCACGACACGCCACGCGGCGAGGACCCGCCCGCACCGGGCCCGGCCGCCGAGCCGGGCGAGCAGCCGGCGGTACGGCGCTGGTGGGCGGTGCGGGTGGCGGAGCTGACCGGCGGCCGGGAGGGCGCGCCGGACGAGCCGGACGAGCGCGTCGAGGACTCCCACGAGCTGCTGCGCCGGGTGGTCGCCGGGATCCGCTCCGGCGACCGGGACCGGCTGCACCGCGAGCTGCGCCGGGCGCACGCCGACGTGGGGCTGGGGCTGGCCGCGATCACCCCGCCGCTGCTGCGCGAGCTGGCCGGTGAGCTGCTCGGCCATCCGCCCCGCGCGGACGACCTGCCCCGGCTGCGCGGCGCGCTGGACTCCCGGGTCCGCGACCTGCTGCCCGGACTGCCGCGGCCGGTGCTGGACACGCTGCTGACCCGGGTGTGCCGGATGCCCCCGCCGCGCCGCGACGACGACGCGGAGCAGCCGCACGCGGCCGACCCGGCGGTCACCGCGGGCGTGCTCGCCGGCGTACTGCTCGACCGGCTCGGCCGGGATCTGCCCAAGGACACCGACGATCGGGAGCCGTCCCGTGGCTGACGTCCGCGCGCAACTGGTGACGCGGGTCCGGGGGATGCTCTCCGAGGCCCTGGGCGCCACCCGTACCCGGCTCACCGCCGCCGAGGCCGAGCTGGCCGCCGGGCGGGACCGGCTGGCCCGTACCCGTAAGGCCGCCGCGGCCGTTCCCGCCCGGGTGGGCGCCGCCCGCGACCGGCGCCTGGCCGAGATCGACGCCCGGCACACCGCCCGCCTCGCCGAGCTGGCCCGCCGGGCCGCCGCCGCCGCGGAGCGGGAGGCGCCGGGCGCGGCGTCCGCGCCCTGGGACCGCTGGCGGGCCACGCCCGCCGGCCGGTCCGAGCCGCCCGGCGCGTTGCGCGTCGGCACGGTACGCCTCGACGGCGCCGAACCGGTGCCGGCGCTGGTCCCGCTCCTGGACGCCGGACACGCGCACCTGGGCGGCGGCGACCGGGACGGGCTGGCCGCCGTGGTGCCCGCGCTGCTGCTGCGCTCGGTCGGGCGGGCCGACCCGGGCGCGGTACGGCTGTACGGGTACGACCCGGAGCACCTGGGCGGCGGCCTGGCCGGGTTCGCGCCGCTGGGCACGGCCGGGCTGCTCACGTTCGTCGGGCCGGGCGGACTGGGCCGGCTGCTGGACGACCTGGTGGAGCAGATCCGCCGGATCAACGCCACGGTTCTCGCCGGTGAGTACGGCTCGCTGCGCGAGCTGGCCGCCGCGACCGGACGCCGCCCGGAGCCGTGGCGGGTGGCGGTGCTGCTCGGCGGCGACGAGTTGTCCCGGCACGAGCGCGGCCAGCTCGACCGGGTGGTACGCACCGGGGCCGCCTGCGGCGTGCACCTGGTGGTCCGCGGCATCGAGTTGCCGGACGACCCGACTGTCACCCGGATCACCGTGGAGCCGGACGACGCCCGGGTGGCCGGGCTGCCGGTGGTGCTCGACGCGCCGCCGCCGCCCGCCCTGGTCACCGAGACGTGCCGTACCGTCGCCTCCCGGGTGGCCGCCGGCCCGCCGCCGACGCCGTTCACCGACCTGCTCCCGCCGCCGGACGAGTACTGGCGGGAGGACTCGGCGCACGGGCTCAGCGCCCCGGTCGGCGAGGGCCCGCACGGGCGGCAGGTGCTGCTCACGCTCGGCGACTACCCGCCGCACGCGTTGATCGGCGGTCCGTCCGGCACCGGCAAGACGAACCTGATCTTCGCCTGGATCGGTGCGCTCGCCGCCCGCTACTCCCCCGCCGAGCTGGAGTTCTATCTTCTGGACTTCAAGGAGGGCGTGTCCTTCGCCCGGTTCGCGCAGGGCCGGCGCGACCCGAGCTGGCTGCCGCACATGCGGCTGGTCGGCATCAACGTCAACACCGACCGGGAGTTCGGCCTGGCGCTGCTGCGCTTCCTCGCCGACGAGCTGCGCCGGCGCGCCGACGCGGCGAAGAAACACGAGGTCACCAAGCTGGCCGAGCTGCGCGCGGTGGACCCGGACGGGCACTGGCCGCGCATCGTGGCGGTGGTCGACGAGTTCCAGGCGCTGCTCGCCGGCCGGGACGTGGTCGCCCGGGAGGCCGCCGACCTGCTGGAGGACCTGGCCCGGCGGGGCCGGTCGCAGGGCATCCATCTGGTGCTCGCCTCGCAGGACGTGCGCGGCATCGAGGCGCTGTGGGGCCGGCCCGCGCTCGTCGCCCAGTTCACGCTGCGGATCGCGCTGCCGAAGGCGCTGCGCATCCTGGCCGAGCGCAACGACGCGGCGCAGTCGCTGCCCCGCCACCACGCGGTGATCAACGCCGAGTCGGGCCTGGCCGAGGGGAACGAGGTGGCCCGGATCCCGTCGGCGAGCGACTGGGAGACGTGGAGCGAGCTTCAGCACCGGCTGTGGCGGATGCGCCCGCAGGACGCCGCGCCGGCCCGGCTGTTCGACGGCGACGCGATCCCGAAGCTGGCCGACGCGCCGGACTTCCGCGCGCTGACCGCGCCGGAGCAGGGCGTGCCGCGCAGCCCGGTGGCGCTGCTCGGCGAGATCATCGACGTGCAGGCCCGCTCGGCGGCGCTGCGGCTGCCCCGCGCGCCCGGCCGCAACCTGGCGGTGCTGGGCACCCGGGTGGACGAGGCGTGCGCGGTGCTCGACGCGGCCGCCCGGTCGCTGGCCCGGCAGTACCGGCCCGGCACCGCCCGGTTCTCCATCGCCTGTTTGGACCCGGACGCCGACCCGGCCGCCCGCGCCCTGTACGAGGACCTGGAAGGCGACGCCTCCTGGTACGACGAGGAGACCGTGCCGGAGCTGATGGCCGAGGTGGGTGACGGGCTGGGCGCGCCGGGCGCGGCGCGTACCCCGCACTTTCTGCTGCTGTTCGCGGTGGACGCGGCGGCCGCGGCGCTCGCCGGCAAGGCCGGTACGCGGACCGGGCTGGAGCAGTTGCGCCGGATCCTGCACGACGGGCCGGAACGGCGTACGCACGTGCTGGCGTGGTGGCGTGGGGTGGCCCGGATGCGGGTCGACCTGGGCGGCGCGGGCGCGCGCACGGATCAGATCGGCGCCTGGGTGGCACTGGACGTGCAGGGCGGTGAGCTGGGCTCCTCGCTGTATCCGGGCAGCGGGGGGCCGGACTGGTATCCCCGGCCGTGGCGCGGTCTCTACTTCGACCGGGCGGTGCACCGCACGGGACAGGTGATCATCCCTTATGGTCCCTCCCGATGAACGAACCGGTTGCCAGTGAGACGTACAACGCGCAGATCCGCCGGCTCGCCGAGCTGACCGCCCGGGTGTCCGCTCAGCGGGCCGAGGCGCACACCTGGTACGCCCAGCAGGTGGCCGCCGCCGAACGGGCGGTGGCGGAGGCGATTGAGCAGGTGCGGCAGGCCGAGGCGGAGGTGGCCGAGGCGTCCCGGCTGGTGGAGCGCGTCGACGGCGAGGTGACTCACCTGTGGACGCAGTTGCGGGCCCGGCTGGGCATGGGCGCCCGGCGGCTCGGTGACCCGCCCGGCCCGGTACGCGGCGCCGCCGGTGACCCGGTGCCGCTGCTGCGGGCGGTCCGGCAGCTGCTGGAACGCACCGGGGCGCCGGGTGAGCTGCCCGGCTCGGTGAACCCGCTGCTGGTCGCGTGCGGCATCGGCGGGGCGCTGGTGGCGTACGCGCTGGGGGTGGGTGCGCGGGCGCTCGCCGCCGGTTCCAGCGGTGATCTGGCGGTGGGCCTGCCGGTGCTGGCGCTGGTGGTGACGCTGCTCGGTCCGGTGATCGGGCTGGCGCCGGCCCGGCTGCTGGCCGACCGCCGCCACGCGGTGCTGACGCCGCGCCCGATGATCCTGGTGGCCGCCTCCGGCCTGGTCACGACCCTGCTCCTGCTCACGGTGACCTACACCCGCTGACCACCGCCCCTCCCGCCGGCCCGCACGGCGTCGATCATGAGGTTGGCGGCGCGACACGCGTCGCACCGCCGGTCAACCTCATGATCGCGCCCGTCAGGCGGGGGTCAGGACCGCCTCCTTCAGCAGGCGGCGGGCCAGGGTCAGACGGTCGGCGTCGTCGTCCAGGCCGGGCAGGTCGCCGACCCTCGTCACCTCGCCGGTGAGCAGCGCGCGCAGCGCGGCCTCGCAGGTGCCGGGCAGCGTGAGCGTCCGGTCGGGCACGCGCAGCGTGACCCGTCCGTCGACGGCCGGGGTGAGCTGCCAGCGCAGTCCGCCACGCACCGCCACCTCGCTGTCCGCGCTCAGCCGGGCCAGCGCCTCGGCCTGGGCCAGCGGCCGGATCGGCGCCGGGCGGGAGGCCGGCCAGACGCGGGCGCGCAGCCGGCCCGCCACCGCCGCCGGGTCGGCGCGCAGCAGCCAGTCGCGCAACGCCTCGACGGTCTCGGTCAGCTCCGGCTCGATCGCGTCCGGGTCGGCCAGGTCGAGCCCGAACGGCAGGCTCGCGCGCAGCCGCGCGTCCTCGGCGGCGAGCGCGAGCAGCTCCTCGACCACGGCGTACCGGGTCAGCGCCCGGATGCCCACTGTCAGGTGCAGCGAGCTGGACTCCTGCGCCTGGGCGCTGTGCAGCCAGCCGCGCGGCAGGTAGAGCGCGTCGCCCGGTTCGAGCACGACGTCCAGCTCGGGGCGCCCGTCGGCGGTCGCGGAGACCTCGTCGGCCCGGCCGCCCCAGGGCTGGCGCTCCAGCGGGTCGGCCAGCACCGGCGGGTGGATCCGCCAGTGCTTGCGTCCGTCCACCTGGAGCACGAACACGTCGTGGGTGTCGTAGTGGGTGGCGAAGCCCTGGCTGCCGGCCGGGGTCAGGTAGGCGTTCACCTGCAGCGGCTGGGCCAGCGCGGCGCCGAGGTCGCGGACGAAGTCGACGAGCGCCGGCCAGGTTCGGTGCAGGCCCTGCAACACCAGCGTCGCGCCGTCGGCGTACAGCGCCAGCACCTTCTCGTCGAGGACCTGGTCGCCGATCTCGGCGCCCGCGCCACCGCCGCCGGTGTAGCGCGCCGCCGGCACCAGCTGGCCGTCCTTCGCGACCCTGAGGAACGGGGTACGAAGGCCGCGACGGCTGAGCAACTCGTCGGCGTCGGCGGGGCTGAGCAGGTCGGTGAAGCCGTCCGGGTTGGGCAGTTCGGCGGCGCGGGACAGCAGCGGGCTGCGCCCCCAGTGGTCGGCGGCGAACTTGGCCGGCTCCACCGCCACGCACCGGGCCAGCGCCTCGGTCGCGGACAACGGAACCGCCGGGCGGCCGTGGCCACCCGGCGGGTCGACGTGCGTGGTGCTCATGTGTCAGGCGCTGCCGTCGGCGCCGCCGTCGTGCTGGCCGGGGGTCGCGCCGCCGTCGGCCGGACCCTCCGCGCTGCCGTCCGCGCCACCGTCGTGCTGACCCGGGGTCGCGCCGCCGTCAGCGGGGCCCTCGGCGCCGCCGTCCGCGCCACCGTCGTGCTGACCCGGGGTCGCGCCGCCGTCGGCCGGACCCTCGGCGCCGCCGTCCGCGCCACCGTCGTGCTGACCCGGGGTCGCACCGCCGTCGGCCGGGCCCTCCAGGCCGCTGCCGCCGCTGCTCTGGATGTCGTCGTCGTTCAATGCCATGGGTGCTCCCTCGGTGTGCCGCCCCGCGTGGTGCCGGGGTCCGTGTGCAGCGGGTGGTACCCCACGCCCGATCTTCTCTAACCACACCGTAGACGCCCGGACGCCGCCGCACGGACGGTTCCCGGGGCAAGCGGCCGGACCGGGCGGATGCCAGGATGGCGGGAGGACGACGCGAGGAGACGCACGTGACGCAGCCGGAGCCCCTCACCCCGCTGACCGAGGACTGGCAGCGGGCGCTCGCAGTGGTGGCCCACCCCGACGACCTGGAGTTCGGCGCCGCCGCCGCGGTGGCCCGGTGGACCGGGCAGGGCAAGGAGGTCGTGTACTGCCTGCTCACCAGCGGCGAGGCGGGCATCGACGGGATGTCGCCGGAGCGCGCCCGCGTGGTGCGCGAGGAGGAGCAACGCGCTTCCGCCGCCGTGGTCGGGGTGTCGCAGGTCGAGTTCCTCGGCCTGCCCGACGGGCTGCTGGAGTACGGCGTGCCGCTGCGCCGCGCGATCGCCGAGGTGGTGCGCCGGCACCGGCCGGACGTGGTGCTGACGAACAACTTCCGGGAGACCTGGGACGGGGCGTACGCGCTGAACCAGGCCGACCACATCGCCTGCGGCCGGGCCACGCTGGACGCGGTCCGCGACGCCGGCAACCGGTGGATCTTCCCGGATCAGCTCACCGGCGGCACGCAGCCGTGGTCGCGGGTCCGCGAGGTGTGGGCGGCCGGGTCGCCGGCGGCCCGGCACGGGGTGGACGTGACGGACACGTTCGACAGGGGCGTCGCGTCGCTGCGGGCCCACGGTGCATACCTGAGCGGCCTCGGCGACGGCAGCTTCGACGCCGAGGAGTTCCTGGAGGGCATGGCCAGGCCGGCCGGGCGCCGGCTCGGCGCGCGGTTCGGCGCCACGTTCGAGGTCTTCCCGATCAACCTTCAGTAGGGCACGGAGATGTTCCTGGTCGGCACATCGGGCTGGCAGTACCGGGACTGGCGGGAGCGGTTCTACCCGGCCGGGCTGCCACAGCGGCGCTGGCTGGAGCACTTCGCCGCGCGGTTCGCCACGGTCGAGGTGAACAACGCGTTCTACCGGCTGCCGGAGCGGGACACATTCGTCGCGTGGCGGGAGCGTACGCCCGGCGACTTCTGCGTGGCGGTGAAGATGAGCCGTTACCTGACCCACGTGAAGCGGCTGCGCGACCCGGCCGAGCCGGTGGCCCGTTTCCTCGACCGGGCGTCCGGGCTGGGCGACCGGCTGGGGCCGGTGCTGGTGCAGCTCCCGCCGACGCTGCGGGCCGACCCGGACGCGCTGGCCGGCGTGCTGCGCCTGTTCCCCGCCGACGTGCGGGTGGCGGTCGAGCCGCGGCATCCGTCGTGGTGGACCGACGAGACCCGGCGGGTGCTGGAACGGCACCGGGCGGCGCTGGTCTGGGCCGACCGGCTCAGCCGGCCGGTGACCCCGCTGTGGCGCACCACCGACTTCGGTTACCTGCGGCTGCACGAGGGCCGGGCCCGGCCGTGGCCGCGCTACGGCCGGGCCGCGCTGGCCGGCTGGGCGCGCCGGCTGGCCGGGGCGTTCGGCGACGGCGAACCGGCGTACGTCTACTTCAACAACGACCCGGGCGGCGCGGCGATCGTCGACGCGGTCGCGTTCGCCGGACTGGCCCGGCGGGCCGGGCTGCCGGTGTCGCGGACACCTGCGGCCCGCCCCGCCGAGGGGGCGGGACGGGCCGGGCCGGTGCCGGATCAGGGAATCATCTGACGCAGGTCACCCGGCATGGTGGCCTTCACGTCCTCCCACTCGCCCTGGGTGACGTGCCGGCGCAGCGTGTCCAGCACGACCTGCACCACCCGCTGCGCGCCGCCTTCGACGTCGTACGGGAAGCCCTGGCGCACCTCGTACAGGAAGTCGTCGCGGTTGAGCTTGATCGGCACGTTCTCCGGCTGCCAGCCGTCGAAGTAGATCCCGCGCACCAGCACCGGCAACTGCTGGGCGAACTCGGTGCTCTCCTGCACCGGCAGCCGGTCCCGCAGCAGGTGCAGCACGGTACGCAGCGCCGCGTAGGACTGGTTGCGCCGTTCCTTCGGCCAGCCGTACGCGGACTCGATCTCCTTGAGGATCACGTTCGTCTTGTCCAGCGAGGACTCGAACGCGGACAACAGCTGTTCGGCCATCGGGCTCACCCCCGTGCTTCGGTCTCCCAGCGTCGGTCGTCGGCGCGGCGCGGCGGACCGCTGGGGCCCCGCCACAACCGGGTCGGGCTGAACCGGCCGGGCCGTTCGCCCCGCCGTGCCGCCTCGGAGCTGCCGACCACGTGCAGTACGCCACCGCGGCGTCGGTCCGCCACCACCCGTACCGTCATGACCCACCTCCTCGTCACGGCGCCCGAGCCGGCGCCCACTGCCCATGCTGCGGCGGGCGCGGGTGAGCCGGCCTCACCCGTACCGGGTGAGACGCTCAGGCGTCCAGCAGGCCCGCGAGCGTGGTGCCGTTGCGCTGCGCGTAGTCCTGGTAGCAGTTGTTCATCAGCACGTGCGTCTGCTCGGCCTGGCCGGCCAGCTCGCGCAGCTTCGGCGCCCAGTCGCGCAGCTCCCGCTTGGAGTAGTCGTAGCCGAACTTCTCGTGGATGTCCTTGCTGGTCCACTTGTCGCTGTGCCCGTGGAACCGGACCACCGCGAGGTCAGCGGTGGCCGCCAGCACCGGGGGGATGGACGACTTGTGTCCCTGCGGCATGTCCACGCAGACGAACGGCAGCTCGTGCTCGCGCAGGAAACCGAGCGTCTCCTCGGCGTTGTCGCCGTCGAACCAGGAGGCGTGCCGGAACTCGAAGACCGGGCGCAGCGGCGCGCACCGCCGCGCCACTTCCAGCAGGTACTGCTTGTTGGCCCGCTTGATGGTGAACCAGGGCGGGAACTGGAACAGCAACGCGCCCAGCTTGCCGGCCTCGACGAGCGGGTCGAGTGCGGACAGGAACCGGGTCCAGACCTCCTCGTACGCCTGCGCGGGCAGGTCGTCCGGGTAGACGTTGCGCTTGTCGGTCTCGGGGCGCAGGTCCTTGTAGAGCGCGGAGACGCGGGTGGGGTGGCCGGTCAGCAGGCTGAACGCCTTGACGTTGAACGTGAACCCGGCCGGGGTGCGCTCGGCCCACAGCCGGGCGGTCCGCTCGGCCGGTGGCGAGTAGTAGGTGGCGTCCACCTCGACCAGCGGGAACTGCCGGGCGTAGTAGGACAGCCGCTTCTCCGGCGTGTCGGCGCTCGCCGGGTACCAGCCGGAGTCGAGCAGGGTCCGGTCGGTCCACGAGGCGGTGCCCACCTTTATCTCACCCATGGCAGGAGTCCACCGCGTCGGGGACCGACCGGCAACCGGAGCGGCGTTCAGGCCGCCCGCCGCTCCCGGGTCTGCTTGCAGGCCACGCAGGAGGTGGCGGACGGGAAGATCTCCAGCCGCTCCACCGGGATCGGGGCGGTGCAGCCCTCGCAGAAGCCGTAGGTGCCCTCGTCCAGGCGGGTCAGCGCGTGCTCGAACTGCGCCCGCCGCTCCAGGATGGTGCGCAGCAGCGACTGGGCGGTGTCCCGCTCGGCGGTCTTGGTGCCGCTGTCGGCCTGGTCGTCGCCGGCGGTGTCGCCGACCTCCACCAGCCGCAGCACGTGGCTCTGCGCCAGCGTGTGCTCGTACTCGGCGGTCAGCTCGTCGTACCGCGACCGCAGGGACTGCCGGATCTGGTCGGCCTCCGCCTGGGAGCGGCCGGTGGCTGTCGTGTCGTGGACGAGCATCGCTGCCTGCCTTTCCTACGTCCTCATACCGGACCGGGGCGGCCAGCGCCCCGGACCCGGTCCGACTGTGGAAGCGCGGGCTACGAGATCACCCGTGCTCTGTGAGCCGGGCGATTACCCCCGCCCACGGCGGGCCAAACCGGCTATTTCCTGAGTGTTTCCGGTGAGTCCGCAGCCGCTGGTCAGGCGGCCTCGACGAGTGCCGGACGGCGCGGGTCGTCGGCCCGGACCACCACGTCGGCGAAGGACGCGGGGACGACCTCGTCGGCGTAGCGGGCGAAGGCGGGCAGCGTCCAGCGCAGCGCCGGGTCGGTACGCCGCGCGAGCGCCGCCGGGGAGAGCACGAGATGGACCGTGACGTCGAACGGCAGCGCGCCGCCGAGCAGCAGCGCACCGCTGACCAGGACCACGCCGCCGGGCGGCAGATCCACGTACGCGGCCCGGCTGGCCCGGTCGGCGGCGGCGTCCCACAGCGACGGCAGCAGCCGGCCCGAGCCGTCCGGACCGGCCGGGTCGAGCACCTCGCGGCGCAGCCCCGGTTCGTCGAGCCAGCCCTCGTAGTAGGCGTCCGGGTTGGTGCGGCCGTACTCCAGGCGTACCGAGGCGGGGCGGAGGAAGTCGTCGGCGCGGACGTGCAGCACCGGCCGGCCGGCGGCGCGCAGCGGGTCGACGAGCGCTTCGGCGAGCGCGTCCGGCCCGGCGGCGGGCGGGCCGTCCACGGCGACCCGCAGCCGGCCGGGCGTCCCGGTGCGGGCGAGACGCCCGGCCAGCTCGGTGACGAGCAGGTCGGGGCTGATCGGGCGCACGCGCATCGGACCATCGTGCCGCGCGGGCGCGCCGGTCACCACATGATCGCTCCGGGCGGTCGGGGCTCCGTCCGGCGGCGGTCGTCGGGTGGTGGTTCGGGTGGTCAGCCCGTGGGGTCGATGGTGACCCGGGCGTCGTCGGCGAGCCGGTAGCCGACGCCGTAGACGGTGGTGACGAGCGGGACGTCCACGCCGACCTTGCCGCGCAGCCGGCGTACGTGCACGTCGACGGTGCGGACGCCGGCGTGCTCGTATCCCCAGACCGCGTTGAGCAGTTGCAGCCGGGTGAACACCCGGCGCGGGTGGGCGACCAGGTGCAGCAGCAGGTCGAACTCCAGGCGGGTCAGCGGCAGCGGCTCGCCGTCACGCAGCACCGACCGGGACGACGCGAGGATGTGCAGGGTCGGGATGGTCGGGGCGAGCGGACGCGCCGGAGCGCGGCCGGCCGGAACGGCGTCGGGCCGGCGTTCGGCCGGGACCGTGCCCGCGCTGACCACCGCGTCGCCGCGTTCGAGCATCTCGCGGGCGGCGTCGAGCAGCCGGAGGGCGGCCGGGGTGAGCGACTCCTCGCAGGCCAGGGGGATGTTGAGGGTGACGGTGAGCATGGGCGCGGCGGCGGTGTTGGCGGGACGACGCTGGCCGCCGGGGGGACGACCGGGGACCGCGGGTTGGGACGTATGCCATCCGGCGCGCGACGAGGCGGGGCTGACCGACATGGTCCTCCTTGGGCTGGTCCGGGTATCTCCCCACGGCCCGGGACGCCGCTTCATCGATGCTTCCCGGCGTCTCTGCGAGGGTCAAGGGGCGGCCGCGTTGCATGAATGTGACATTTGACGAACACATCGCAGCCGTGCGCTCGCTCTGCGTGCGAGGCCCGTTGATTACAGCAGAGCACCGATTCGCGGTGGTACGGGGGGTCTCCCCGCGGGTTCACAATGGCGGATCGGCCGCAGACGTGGACGCGGCGCACCCCGGGTCCGGGTGCGCCGCGTGCCGGTCGGCCGAGGTCAAGCGTCGCGGTCCACGACGATCTCGGCGTCGTCGGCGAGGCGGTAGCCCACGCCGTACACGGTGGTCACCAGCGGCGTGTCCGGCCCGAACTTGGCCCGCAGCCGGCGGACGTGCACGTCGACGGTGCGCGCCACCGCGTGTTCGTAGCCCCAGACGTTCGCGAGAAGTTGCAGGCGGGTGAACACCCGGCGGGGATGTTCGGCGAGGAACAGCAGCAGGTCGTACTCGATGCGGGTCAGCGGGATCTCGGCGCCGCCGTGGCGGACGCGCCGGGTGCCGGTGAGGAGGCGCACGCCGCCGGGGGCGGGCGCCACGAGGGCGGGCGCGTCGCCGCGGCGCAGGTCGAGCACGGTACGGGCGGCCGGGCGGTCGTCCGGTCCGGCCGGCCCTTCGCCGGACGCGGCCAGCCCCTCCCCGGATGCGGCGAGTTCGTCGAGCAGGTCGACCAGGCGCGCGAGGCCCGGCGTCAGCGGCCCGGCGCCCAGGTCGAGCGTGATGGTGAGCGTCGGTGCGGTACGCGGCCGGGGCGGCACGGCCCGGTCGGGGCGGCCCGATCGGGCCGGACGGGTGGTGAGGGCGACGACGGACATGGGAGCCTCCTGTGCGGGCGGTCGCCCCGCCCCGCCGGATGCGGCGGGACGGTCAGCGGAGCGCCCCGCCGGCGGTGACCGGGGGCGCGGCGGACGAGGGTCGGGTCGGCGGGGTGGGACCGAGGGTGGGCAGGCCGGCGATCTGCCAGGCGGCGAAGCCGCCGACGACGTCGGTGGCCCGGTGCAGGCCGATGTCCTGGAGCGCGGCGGCGGCCAGCGACGAGGTGTAGCCCTCCTGGCAGAGCACGATCACCGGGACGTCGTAGCCGGTGGCCTGCGGCAGCCGCGCCGCGCAGCGCGGGTCGAAGCGCCACTCCAGCACGTTGCGCTCGACCACGAGCGAGCCGGGCACGGTGCCCTGCGCGGCGCGCTGTGCGGCCGGGCGGATGTCCACCAGCAGCGCGCCGCCCCGGCACGCCAGGTGGGCCTGCTCCGGGTCGAGGCGGTGCAGCCGGCCCCGGGCGGCGGCGAGGATCTCGTCGATGCCCCGCGAGCCGGGCGGCGGGACCGGACAGCGCTCGGTTGCGGTGGTGGGGGTCTGCTGCGCCATCGTGGCGTCCTTCCGTTCGTCGGGGTTGCGGGGGCGGCTCACCAGGCCACGCCGGCTCGGGCGACCTCGGCGACCCGGAGCCGGCCGGCGACGAGGTGGTAGCGGGTCATCCGGGTCAGCGCCGGGCGGTACACGTGCACGCTGACGGCGGGCTCGTCGCCGCGGTTGGTGACCTGGTGCACGTGCCGTACGCCGAAGCGCCGGCCGGCGCCGGCGGCGAGCCGGTGCGGGCGCAGCCGCCCGCCGCTCACCGTCTCCTCGGTGAGCACGCCGGCCACGACCAGGAACGCGCCGGCCGAGCCGCCGTGGTCGTGCAGGTCGGTGCCCTGTCCGGGCAGCCAGCTGAGCGCCCACACCTCGTGCTCGTCGCCGGCGTCGAGCCGGGCGTACCACCGCTCGGACGCCTCGAAGCGCAGCGGCACCGGCCAGCCGTCCGGGTCGGCCCAGCGGGCGGCGACGGCGAGCAGGTCGGCGGGAACGGTGCTGGTCATCGGCGGGACGTCCTCACGGTGCGGAGCGGATGTGCTCCCCCAGCTTAGACGGTAAAGCCTATCGGTTTAGTAGGTAATACCGAATGCTGGGACGAGGGGCGTACTCACCGTCGCACCGGCGGATCCACCTTGTAACCCGGCACCGACGGCCAACGGACGGTGAGCACCGTGGACTCTCGCTCGGCGTACCAGGAGTGGTCCACGCCCCGGCCCCACACCACGTAGTCACCGGGCGCGCGCAGCACCACCGTCCGGTCCGGCAACTCGATCCGGAACGCGCCGCTGATCAGCACCAGCAGGGCGGTACGCCGCTCGCCGGTGGCCCACCGGGACCGGGTCTCCCCCGCCGGGTGCACGCCCCACTTCACCTCCACGTCGGTGCTGTGCCGCACGTCCCCGGCCGGCTTGAAGTGGCCCAGCAGCCAGCCCGCGTCGGTCGCGCCGTCCACCGCCGCGTTGCCCACGTACACCCGATCGTCCATGCGTGCGCCTCCCGTACCCGGCTGCGCAAGCTACCAGGCGCGTCCGGCCGCGACGCCATAGCCTGGGCGGATGCCCGACGAACTCGACGACGAGACCATCGCCTTCGCCCACCGGATGTTCGACCTGGCGCGGGCCGGCGCCACCGAGGAACTGGCGGCCAACGTGGACGCCGGGCTGCCGGTCAACCTCACCAACGCCAAGGGCGACACGCTGCTGATCCTCGCCGCGTACCACGCCCACCCGGACACGGTGGCCGCGCTGCTGGCCCGGGGCGCCGACCCCGCCCGGGTGAACGACCGGGGGCAGACCGCGCTCGCCGCGGCCGTGTTCCGGCGCCAGGAGGCAGCGGTCCGCGCGTTGCTCGACGCCGGCGCCGACCCGGACCACGGCGGCCCGTCAGCGGTCGAGACCGCCCGGTTCTTCGAGCTGCCCGACATGCTGGCGCTGCTCGGCCGCGCATGAGCGGCGGGCGGTATACAGGGACGGTGGAGGATCCCGTACCCGAGCAGATGCGCGCGGCGGCCGAGGCGTTCCTCGCGGCGCTGGACGAGCCGGCCCGCGACGCCGCCCGGCACGCCTTCGACGACGAGCCCGCCCGGCGGTGGCTGGAGTACCGGCCACGGCCCCGTCCCGGTGTCGCGCTCGCCGGCCTGGACGTCACCGCCCGCAAGGCCGCGCACCGGCTGCTCGCCACGGCGCTCAGCCCGGCCGCGTACGCGCAGGCCATAGCCGTGATGGCGCTCGAAGAGGTGCTGGACCGGGCCGAGGACTGGCGGCGCGGCCGGCACAGCGGCGACTACTGGGTGGCCGTCTTCGGCGACCCGGCCCGCGACGACGACTGGGCCTGGCGGTTCGAGGGACACCACCTGTCGGTGAGCATGACCGTCGCCGACGACCGGGTCTCCCCCGCCCCGGTCTTCCTCGGCGCCAACCCGGCCACCGTCCGGCACGCCGGACGCCCGGTCTCCCGGCCCCTGGGCCCGGAGGAGGACCTGGCCCGCGAGCTGCTCGACGCGCTCGGACCGGGGGGCCGCTCCGCCGCGATCATCGCCGAGGAGGCGCCCGCCGACATCATCAGCGCCACCCGGGCCGCGGCCCCGGACCGGCTCGACCCGCTCGGCGTACCCCGGGGGCGGCTGCGACCGACCGGCCGGGCGCTGCTCGACCGGCTGGTCGCGCTCTACCTGGACCGGCTGCCACCGGAGCTGGCGGCCCGCGAGTCCGGCCGGCTCGACGGCGGCGAGCTGCACTTCGCCTGGGCCGGCCCGGTCGAGCCGGGCCGGCGGCACTACTACCGGGTGCAGGGCGAGGACCTGCTGATCGAGTACGACAACACCGCCGACGACGGCAACCACGCGCACACGGTGCTGCGCCGCCCCGCCGGTGACTTCGGCGCCGACGTGCTGGCCGCGCACCACGCCGCGGCGCACCCGCCCGGCCCGGTCAGCCCCGGCGCGCCTCGATGAGGAAACGGCGGGCGTACGCGACGAACGGTCCCTCGGCGCGGATCCGCTCGTCCAGGCGGCGCAGCTCGTCCCGGTAGCGGCCCACCGTGAACCCGGGCACCGTCCAGACCACCTTGCGCAGGAACCAGACCACCGCGCCGATGTCGTGGAAGACGGTACGCAGCGTGGCCTCACGCAGGTCGACAACGGTCAGTCCGGCGGCCCGCGCGTCGGCGACAGCCACCCCCGGATGGCGGTGCTCCGGCGGCGGCAGCGGCCCGAGGATCGCCTCGCTCAGCTCCCGCACCGTGCCGGGGCCGATCTGCTGGGACAGGTAGGCGCCGCCGGGCCGCAGCACCCGGGCCACCTCGTCCCACCAGGTGTGCACCGGGTGACGGCTCACGACCAGGTCGAACGTGGCGTCCCGGAACGGCAGCGGCGGCCGGTCGCCCACCCGCACCACTGTCGCGCCGAGCGGGCGAAGGTTGCGCCGGGCCACCGGCACGTTCGGCGGCCACGCCTCGGTGGCGACGAGCAGCGGCGGCGGCACGGGCACCTCGGCGAGCACCTCTCCCCCGCCGGTGTCGATGTCGAGCGCCGCCTCGACGGCGGCCATCCGGTCGCCGACCAGGCGCGCGTACCCCCAGGACGGGCGCTCCTCGGTGGCGCGACCGCGCAGCCAGTCGAAACCCCAGCCCTCGACCGGCGCCGCCTCGGCTTCGGCCACCAGTTCCTCGAACGTGCGGACCATGCCCGCGAGCCTGCCGCCCGGCGGCGGCAGCGGCAACGGATTTCGGCCGGGGTCAGAACGGGCGCGGACGGGGACGGGCGATCTCGACGGTGGACCCGGCGGGCACGTCACCGAACGTCTCGAAGCCGGTCGGCTCGGTGGCCCCGACCCGGTCGAACTGCTGCATCAGCCGGGCGCCCAGCGCCACGCCGACCGCGCCGACCGCCAGCGCGACGAGTTCGGCGGCGAGCAGGACACCCGTCGCGCCCCGCTGCGGCGCGCTGGCCCGGATCAGGCACGACAGCAGGAACAGCGCGGCCATCACGGCGTTCACGAGGTTGAACGTCAGCACGGTCCGGCTGGTGCGCCCGGCGCGGACGTCCCACAGGTCGACCATGCCGGCGACGGTGGTGAGACCGGCGGCGACGAGCGCGGCCACCGCCGTCCAGTAGCCCACCTCGCCGAGGAACGCCGGACCGCCCGCCACGTCGGCGAGGTCGAAGACCGCGGCGCAGACGAACAGGCCGAACGGGAACGTGACAAGCATCGGTTGGATCGGATGCCCCTGCACCCGCAGCCGGCTCTGCATCGCTTCCTCCCCAGGTCGGCGCAGCTCACCAGTCCAGAGTGCTACCCGAGGCGCCGCGAGGCGAAACGACTGTCGCTCAGTTGTCCCGGGGGCGGGAGACGGTCAGCACGAGCCGCTCGGCCACCTCACGCAACGGGATGTCCAGAGAGGAGGCGGCGCTGCGCAGCACCCGCAGCGCCTCCGGGGCGGGACAACCGCGCTGCGTCATGATCACGCCGACGGCCTGCCCGACCACTCCCTCGGCCAGCAGCGAGTCGTCGATCTCACCGGCCCGGCTGGCGGCCCGCTCGCGGTCGCGCGCGGCGGCCAGCAGCAGCCCGGCGTGCTCGGCGAGCAGCATCGCGGTGAGCTGGTGCCGGGGGGTGAGCGCGTCGGGCGACTCGGCGTACAGGTTGATCGCGCCGATGACCTGCTCGTCCACGTCGACCGGCGCGGAGATCACCCCGTGCACGCCGAGCACGCGGGCCCGCTCGCTCCAGGCCGGCCAGCGCGTCTCGTCGGACAGCCCGCCCGCGATGATCATCTCCCGGCGGCGGATCGCTGTCATCGCCGGCGTGTCCGGGCCGTGCCGCAGGTCGTCCAGCTCGGCCCGGTCCGGGTCGGAGGCGGCCACGCCGGCGGGCTCACCGGCGCGCAGCACGGTGAAGCCGCAGCAGTCCACGCCCGGCACGGCGTCGCGGGCGATCCGGACCAGGCGGTCGAGCGCCTCGTCGAACCCGGCCACGCCGATCAGGCCGGCGGTCAGCTCGCGCAGCAGCGCGGCCGTCTCCAGCACACCGAGGTTGTCGATCATGGGTTGGCGCGTGTCGAGGTTCACCGGGCCAGGGCCTCCACCGTTCCCGCGTACGTCCACGCGGTCTCCCCGTCCGGCACCGTTGCCTGTCCCATGTCCGTCCCTCCTGTGGCCGGGCCCCGGCCTACTACCCTCGCAGACCGCGGGTGAAACCGCGCAAAAAGGCCCCTCCCGGTTGCACCGGAAGGGGCCTTCGGCTCCGGTCAGCGCGACCCGGAGATGAGCCGCCGGCCCACCGAGGCGATCAGCCGGTCCAGCTCCGACCCGAACGGGTTGTCGTGCACCAGGTACGTCCAGGTGGCGCTCGGCCGGACCA
The DNA here is from genome assembly GCF_008868145.1 of Micromonospora sp. AMSO1212t. Lineage (NCBI taxonomy): Bacteria > Bacillati > Actinomycetota > Actinomycetes > Micromonosporales > Micromonosporaceae > Micromonospora > Micromonospora sp. AMSO1212t. The sequence goes on along the minus strand of NZ_WBKS01000017.1, from coordinate 36,635 downwards.
GCTTCGACGAGTCCGGCTCCCAGCCCTCGTCGAACTCGGTCTCCTCGAACGTGGCCACGGTCCGCGTCTCGATCTCGGGCACCAGCGCGTTGAACGCGGGCACCGCGCTCCGGTGGAACTCGTCGAGCGGGTCGAGCCGGCCCAGCGCCCGCAGGTGCACGCCCTCGCGCACCTCGGACAGCTCGGCCAGGTGGTCTGCCCAGAGCCGGTCCAGGTGGTAGAGGGCGATCTTGCGGGCCACGTCGGCGAGCAGGTCCTCGTCCATCTCGCCGGCCTTCTCCGGCACCCGCTCCAGCAGCATCAGCGCGGCGATGTCGCTGGTCAGCAGCCGCTCCCGGCGCTCGGCGAGCGCCTTGCGCTGCTGCTCGATCACCTGGCTGTAGCGCCACGTGTTGCGGTGGATCTCGTGGTTGACGCCCTCGGCGACCCGCTGGGCGTGCTCGACCGCGTAGTCGACCTGCGGATCGGTGACCAGGCCGTCCGCGTTCATCCGGGGCGAGGCCGGCACGGTGTCGCCGGCGTGCCGGACCACCAGGTCGTCCTCCAGGCTGACGAAGAACACCGACCCGCCCGGGTCGCCCTGCCGGCCGGCCCGGCCGCGGAGCTGGTCGTCGACCCGGCGGCTGTCGTGCCGGCCGCTGCCGATCACGTACAGGCCGCCCAGCTCGGCCACCCGGTCCCGGTCGGCCTGGTCGCTGCCGCCCAGGCGGATGTCCACGCCCCGGCCGGCCATCTGGGTGGAGACCGTCACCGCGCCGTACGCGCCGGCCTCCGCGATGATGCCGGCCTCCTCGTCGTCGTTCTTGGCGTTGAGGACCACGCAGGACACGCCGGCGGCGTTGAGCGCGGCGGCCAGCCCCTCGGACTCCTTGACGTCGAGCGTGCCGACCAGCACCGGCCGCCCCGCCTGGTGGCAGCGCGTGATCTCGTCGACCAGCGCCTCCTCCTTCTCGGCGCGGGTGGCGTAGATCCGGTCCGGCTCGTCCTCGCGTACGCAGGGGGTGTTCGGCGGGATCACCGCGACCTCGAGGCCGAAGAACTCGCGGAGCTGGTCGCCGACGAGCACCGCGGTCGCGGTCATGCCGCAGACCGTCGGGTAGAGCGCGATGTACGCCTGCACGGTGATCGTGCCCAGCACCTCGCCCTCGGCGCTGGCGTCCAGCCCTTCCTTCGCCTCCACGGCGGCCTGGAGCCCGTCCGGCCAGCGGCGGCGCTGGGCGACCCGGCCGCGCATCTCGTCGATCAGCTCGACCGAGTCGTCCCGGACGATGTAGTCCACGTCCCGGTGCAGCAGGGCGTGCGCGTGCAGCGCCACGTTCACCGCGGAGAGCTGCCCGACGTGCTCCTCGTCGTACAGGTCGATGCCGCCGAGCTTGGCCTCGACGGTGGCCAGGCCGACCGAGGTGAAGGCGACACTGCGGCCGTCCTCGGCGACGGTGTAGTGCTTGCCCTTGCGCAGCCCGCGCACCAGCGCGGCGGCCGCGTGCACCGGGTCCTGCTCGCCGCCGACCGCGCCTGCGAGCACCATCGGCACCCGGGCCTCGTCGATCAGGATCGAGTCGGCCTCGTCCACGATCGCGGTCTTCAGCGGCGGCTGCACCCGGTCGGCCAGGTCGGTGACGAGCTGGTCGCGCAGGAAGTCGAAGCCGGCCTCGCTGACCGAGACGTAGGTGACGTCGCAGGCGTACGCGGCGCGCCGCTCCTCGGGCGTGGACGCCTCGTTGACCCAGCCGACGCTGAGCCCGAGCAGGTCGTAGACGGGCGTCATCCACTCGGCGTCGCGGCGGGCCAGGTAGTCGTTGACGGTGAGCACGTGCACCGGGCCGTTGCCCAGCCGCACGTGCCCGTACGCGGCGACCGTCGCGGTGAGCGTCTTGCCCTCACCGGTGGCCATCTCCGCGACCTTGCCGGACAGCAGCGCCATCGCGCCGAGCAGCTGCACGTCGTAGGGGCGCTGGTCGAGCCCGCGCCGGGCCGCCTCGCGACCGATCGCGCAGATCTCCTCGTACCCCGTGGCCCGGCCGGCGGCCTCGGTCAGCTCCGCGTCGGAGAGCTGTTCCAGGTCCGCCTCGCGCGCCTCGATCGCCGGCAGCAGCTTCTCCAGCGGCGCCAGGTCGACTGTCGTCCCCGGGCGCTGGAGGAACCGGCGGAACCTGGTCTTCAACCGTTGCGACACACCCATGAGCGGCAACGGTACGCGAACCGGAGCCGATTGTGACCCCCGCCCGCCGCGCGCCGTGCCCACCCCTTCCGCTCCGCTTCCGTCGATCATGAGGTTGACGGCATTTCGCGTCCGTTTTGTCACCGTCAACTTCATGATCGACGGAGTGGGGGTCAGGGGGTCAGGACTACCTGGAGTTCTGTGCGGCGGCGTTCGGCCAGGTCGGTCAGCAGGGTGGGGGCCTCGTCCAGGGGGACCACGGCCGAGATCAGGTGCTTGCGGATCACGTCCCCGTACTGGCGCAGCAGCTCCACCGTCTCGGCGGACAGCCGCTCCCGGTCCCAGGTCGGGGCCAGCCCGCGCGGCACCCGGCCGATCTGCGCGCAGCGCAGCGACAGCCCGTTGTGGTGGAACTCCTCACCGAGCCGGACCGCGTCCGCGCCGGCCTGGTAGAACGCCAGGTCGATCACCGTGCCCTGCGGGCGCAGCAGGCGCAGCGCGAGCTGCAACGCCCAGTCCTGGCCGCGGCACTGGAAGACCACGTCCGCGCCCCGGTCCCCGGCGGCGTGGTTCCACCGCGTCTTCAGCACCACGGCCGGGTCGTCCGCGTCCGGGTCGAGCGTGTCCAGGCCGAGCGCCTCGGCGACCTGCCGCCGCGCCGGTGTCGGGTCGACCACGACCACCGAGGCGGCGCCGTGGCGGCGGGCGAACAGGGCGGTCAGCAGCGCCACCACGCCGCTGCCGACCACCGCCACCCGGCGCCCGCGTACGCCGTCGCCGAGCGTGCGCACGTCGGCGCCGCACAGGTCGGCGGCGGCGTGCAGCAGCCCGTTGGCGCAGATCGGGCCCATGTGCGCGACGTACACGCCGAGCAGCGGGTCCAGGTCGTCGGGCAGCGGCACGAACCGCTCGGTGAGCGGGTCGGCGACCCAGCCGCTGCGGTGGCCGTACGTCATGGCGCCGACCTCACCCACCGCGACGGCCGGGGTGCGGCTCTCCACCACGCGCCCGACCTGCATGTAGCCGAGCCGGGTCACCGGGTACGGCGTGCTCGCCTCGCCGGGCCGGAACAGCCCCAGCCCGGCGTCCCAGGTGACGTTCAGGTAGGGGTTGGTGCCCTTGACGAAGCTCAGTTCGGTGCCGGCCGACACGCCGCTGTAGAGCGTCTCCACCCGGAACGTGCCCTCGCGCAGCTCCGGCGCGTCCAGTTCGGCCAGCTCGACCCGGCCGGGGCCGCCGACCACCACCACCCGGTCACGCATCGACGCTCACCCCCGCGTCCGCGGCCGGCGCGGTGAGCCGGGACGCCGGGCCGGTCGGCAGCGCCACCGGCCGGCCGGTACGCGCCGACTCGGCCACCGCGAGCGCGAGCCGGTGGGTGCGCAGCGCCTCGGCGTACGGCACCCGGACGTCGTCACCGAGGCCGCACACCGCGTCGACGAAGGCCCGGTCCACTGCGACCCGCGCGCTGTCCGGGTCGGCGGGCAGGTGGCGCTCGCCGTCGGCGTCGCGGACGGTCAGGCCGTCCTCGGCCAGCCACAGCGCCAGCCCGTCGGCGAGGATCTCCACGCCGGCCCGGTGCTTCCAGCCCAGCACGCAGGACGCGGCGAGCGTGCCGACCGCGCCGGAGCCGAAGCGCAGCGTGGCCGCGGTGACCGAGTCGATGTCGGCGCCGTCGACCGGCGGCGGGCTGCCGTCGCCGTACGCGGTCACCTCGACCGCCTCGCCGGCCAGCAACCGGACCAGGTCCAGCACGTGCGCGGCCTGCTCGACCACCGGGCCGCCGGAGCGGTCCCGCCGCGCCCACCAGGCCACCGGCGGCACCTTGTCCAGCCAGGCGCCGTTGACCATGCGCACCGGCCGGTCGGCGAGCAGGCGCCGGGCCTCCTCCACCACGTGCAGGTAGCGCCAGTGGTGCCCGACGCCGGTGAGCAGCCCTCGCTGCTGCACCAGCGCCGCGACCCGCTCGGCGGTGTCCAGGTCCAGCGCCACCGGCTTCTCCACGAACATCGGCACCCCGGCGGCGACCACCGCCTCCTCGGCCGGGCCGTGCGCGAACGGCGGCACGCAGACGTACACCGCGTCCGGGCCGGCCGCGAGCAGCTCGTCCACGTCGCGGAACACCCGGCCGCCGTACGTGCCGGCGAGCGCACCCGCCGCCTCCGGCGCGACGTCCGTCACGCCGAGCAGCTCCACGTCCGCGAAGCCGGTGAGCACCCGGGCGTGGCGTTGCGCCACCCCGCCGGCCCCGACAAGTCCCACCCGGCAGGTACGCATGGACCACAACCTCTCGCACGACTGGAAAGACTGCGGACACCACTCCCCCCGGCGGCGTCGCGCCAAACTCCGCCGACGTGTGCAACGCAACGTTCATCCGCCCGGAACCTCCCGGTACGCGCCAGGTGATCAGGATGATGGGCAAGATCCGGTTAGCGCGGATGCGGGATTGGGAAAACCATGGTCCGCGATTCCACCATCTATGGGGGTGCCCGTGCGGGAATCAGATTCGACCGTCTCACCAGTGGTGGAGGCGTGGGCCACGTACCGCACCAGCACCGCCGCCGACTGGCCGGCGCGACGGCTGGTACGGGCCAAGGGCGCGAGCCGGGTCAGCGTGGTGCTGCCGGCCCGCAACGAGGAGGCGACTGTCGGCGCGATCGTGTCGACCGTCCGGGAACACCTGATGGACCGCGTACCGCTCGTCGACGAGCTGATCGTGGTGGACTCCCGCTCCACCGACCGGACCGCGCAGGTGGCGCGGGCGGCCGGCGCCGAGGTGGTCAGCCAGGACGCGATGACGCGCGGGCTGCCCCGGCTGACCGGCAAGGGCGACGCGCTCTGGGCCGGGCTGGCCGCGGCCGAGGGGGACGTGGTCGCGTTCGTCGACGCCGACCTGCGCGAGTTCCGCCCGCACTTCGTGACCGGGCTGCTCGGACCGTTGCTGACGGACCCGAGCGTGGAGTTCGTGAAGGGCTTCTACCACCGGCCGCTGGTCGGTGCGACGAGTGTGGAACCCGACGGTGGCGGACGGGTGACGGAGCTGATGGCCCGGCCGCTGCTCAACCTGTTCTGGCCGGAGCTGGCCGGTTTCGTGCAACCGCTCGCGGGCGAGTACGCCGGCCGCCGTGAGGTGCTGGAGCGGGTGCCGTTCGTCACCGGGTACGGCGTCGAGACGGCCATGTTGATCGACCTGCTGGAACTGGTCGGGCTGGACGCGCTGGCCCAGGTCGACCTGGGTGAGCGCAAGCACCGGCACCAGGACACCGCCGCGCTGGGCCGGATGTCCGCACAGATCATGCTGACCGCCTGGTCGCGGCTGCAACGACGCGGATGGGCGGCCCCGGGGGTGGCGCCGACCGCGCTGCTGACCCAGTTCCGCCGGGGCGGCTCGGAGACGCTGCCCAACTTGGACCGCGAAATCGTGGTCAACGACGTGTCGGTGCAGGAACGCCCGCCGCTGGCGCAGTTGCGCCACCGTCTCCCCCGCCGCCGGGTGGCGGCCGCGTGAGCGGGGAAACCCGGAGAGAGGACAGCGCATGACGCTCACCGTGCTGATGAACGCCGGGCCGTGGCTGTCCGTGCCGCCGCCGGGCTACGGCGGCATCGAGAACGTGATCGCCACGCTGGTGCCGGAGCTGCGCCGGCTGGGCGTACGGGTGGTGCTCGCCTCGGTGGAGAGCAGCACGCTGCCGGTCGACGAGAAGATCACGGTCTTCCCGGACGGCCAGTTCCACGCGTTGCAGCGGCCGTACAACCAGGTCTGCGGCGTCTCCCAGGCGCACCTGTCCGGGGTGGTGCGGGCGCTGCACGCCCGCGACGACATCGACCTGGTGCACGACCACGTGGAGGCGGTCGGGCTGGCCACGCTCGCCGCGATGGGCCCGGACGCCCCGCCGGTGCTGCACACGCTGCACTGGGACCTGGCCAAGCACCCGGAGCTGTACGGCAACCTCGACGGCGGCGACCGGGTACGGGTCAACGGGGTGTCCGCGTCGCAGCTGGCACGCGCGCCGCAGGCGCTGCGTGCGCACTCGGTGGGGCACGTGCACCTGTCCACCCCGCTCGCTGTCGACGCCGACCGGCACGCGCCGGTGGCGAAGGGCGACCACGTGGTGATTCTCGGCCGGATCAACCCGGGCAAGGGGCAGGATCTGGGCGCCCGACTGGCGCAGGAGGCCGGGTTCCGGCTGGTGCTGGCCGGGCCGGTCGGCCCGTACCACCGGCCGGAGGATCTGGCCGCGGCCGGCGACGAGGCCCGGCAGAACCCGGACGTGCGTTTCTTCTACGAGCAGGTGGCGCCCTACGTCGACGGCGACCGGGTGCGCTGGGTCGGCACGGTGGCCGGGCGGGAGCGCGACGATCTGGTCGCCTCGGCGCGGGCGTCGCTGTTCCCGCTGCGCTGGGAGGAGCCGGGCGGCACCGCGGTGGTCGAGTCGCTGTCGCTCGGCACGCCGGTGGTGGCCACCGCCCGGGGCTGCCTGCCGGAGCTGATCGAGCACGGCCGCACCGGCCTGCTCACCGGCGACGAGCAGGAGCTGGGTGACCTGGTGCTCGCCGCCGGCGGGCTGGAGCCGGCCGAGTGCCGGCGGGAGGCGGCCCGGCGGTTCACCCCGGCCCGGATGGCGCAGCGGTACGTGGAGCTGTACGACCGGGTCCGGACGGGCGCGGCGAAGCCGTTGCAGCCCGCCTGAGCGTCGCCGGCCCGGCCGCCCCGCGCGGCCGGGCCGGCGTTTGCCCCCGGCGGCCGCGGGAATCCGGCGCTTCCCGCGGTGGCGAGGAGGCCGGCGTGACGAACTCGATGGCGCACTCCCGGGCACGGCGCAACCCGGCCGACGGGCGGGCGCCGGTACGCCGGATCGCCTCCGGGTTCGCCGTGCTCCTGCTGCTGCTCGGCGCGCTGGGCTTCGTGCCGGGCGTCACCGGCGACTACGCGGATCTTCGCTTCGCCGGTCCGGGCTCCGGCGCCCGGCTGTTCGGTGTGTTCCAGGTCTCGGCCGTGCACAACCTGGTGCATCTGGTGCTGGGGGTGGCTGGGCTGGTGCTGGCCCGTACCGTCGCCGGCGCCCGCACGTTCCTGGTCGGCGCCGGCGCGGTCTATCTGGTGCTCTGGCTCGCCGGGCTGGCGATCGACGGACGCGACGCGGCGAACGTGCTCGCGGTCAATTCCGCGGACTCGTGGCTGCACCTGCTGCTGGGCGCCGCCATGCTGGCGTCGGGGCTGGTCGCGGCGCGGCGCGGGGACCGCCGCTGACCTGCGCCCCGGCGGCCCGGATGCCCGGTTTCGCCGGCCCGGGGCGCGGGTACGTCCGTAGTCCTCCGGCTGCGGGAGACGGGCGAAGCGCCCCGGCCGGGCGACCCTCCCCGACGAGATGGAAACGAGGCGGCGATGGTGACCCGGATCAGGTGCGAGGTCCGCGACGAGTCGCCGGTCACTGTCGTAAGGCTGGCCGGAGCGCTCGACCTGCACACGATGCGCGCGGTGCACGAGGTGCTCGACCGCTGCCTCGCCGCGCAGCCGGACGCCCTGGTCGTCGACCTGGAGGAGATCGAGGTCGGCGAGCCGCTGGCGCTGTCCGTCTTCGCCGCCGCCGCGCGGCGCGCCGCCGACTGGCCGGCGGTGCCGATGGTGCTCGCCGCTCCCTGCGCCGAGACGGCGGCCTGGCTGAACGAGACCACCGCCTGCCGGGTGGTGCCGGTACGCCGGGACTGCGCCGAGGCGACGGCGCTGGCCGGCGCGTCGGCCGCGCCTCGGCTGCGGGTCCGGCTGGAGCCGGTCGCCGGCGCCTGCCGGCGGGCCCGGGAGCTGGTCACCGAGGCGTGCGGTAAGTGGAACGTGCCGGAGCTGGCCGGCCCGGCCTCGCTGGTGCTCAGTGAGCTGGTCGGCAACGTGGTGCGGCACGCCGGCACCCCGATGCAGGTGACGCTGACGCTGCGCCGGCCGTACCTGCGGGTGGCGGTGATGGACGGCAGCCCGGCCGACGCCCGCGCCGCGAGCAGCCGCGATCCGCGTGCCGAGGGCGGCCGCGGGCTGATGCTGGTGCGCGAGCTGACCCAGCGCTGGGGCAGCACTCCGGTCGGCGCCGGCAAGGTCGTCTGGGCCATGCTCCCGGCGAACTGACCGAATTCTCCGCTCTCGCCTGGTTACATGGACAGAGGGCCGGGTACGCCCGCCCGTCCTGTCTGTCGTCACACGGGGTGAGATGCCATGCCCAAGCGGGTAGTCACGGAACCGGCACGAGACCGGGGGCCCGCGATCCTCGCGCCGGCCCGGTTCGGGGGCTACCCCGGGCCCGTGCGGGAAGCGGTGAAGGGCAACGCGCTGTGGCGGTTGCTGCGGACCACCGACGCCAAGCAGATCGGCCTGCTCTATCTGGTCACGTCGTTCCTGTACTTCATCGTCGGCGGGATCCTGGCGATGGTCATCCGGGTGGAGCTGGCCCGGCCGGGGATGCAGCTCGTCTCCCCCGAGCAGTACAACCAGATGTTCACCATGCACGGCACGATCATGCTGCTGCTGTTCGCGACACCGATGTTCTTCGGGTTCGCGAACTATCTGGTACCGCTGCAGATCGGCGCCGCCGACGTGGCGTTCCCCCGGCTCAACGCGTTCGCGTACTGGCTCTACTTCCTCGGCGCGCTGATGGTGATGGGCGGGTTCGCCACCCCGGCCGGGGCGGCGGACTTCGGCTGGACCGCGTACACGCCGTTGAGCACCGCGCAGCACTCCCCCGGCGTCGGCGGGAACCTGTGGGTGGTCGGCCTGGCCGTGTCCGGCCTGGGCACGATCCTCGGCGCGGTAAACCTGATCACCACGATCGTGACGTTGCGCGCGCCCGGCATGACCATGTTCCGGATGCCGATCTTCACCTGGAACGCGCTGCTCACCAGCGTCCTGGTGATCTTCGTGTTCCCGCTGCTGGCCGCCGCGCTGATGGCGCTCGCCTCGGACCGGCTGCTGCACTCGCACGTGTACGACCCCACCACCGGCGGGCCGATGCTCTGGCAGCACCTGTTCTGGTTCTTCGGCCACCCCGAGGTCTACATCATCGCGCTGCCGTTCTTCGGCATCATCACCGAGATCATCCCGGTGTTCTCCCGTAAGCCGATCTTCGGCTACACCGGCCTGGTGCTGGCCACCGTCGCCATCACGGTGCTGTCGATGACGGTCTGGGCGCACCACATGTTCGCCACCGGGCAGGTGCTGCTGCCGTTCTTCAGCATCCTGAGCTACCTGATCGCGGTGCCCACGGGGGTGAAGTTCTTCAACTGGATCGGCACCCTGTGGAAGGGGCAGCTCACGTTCGAGACGCCGATGCTGTTCGCCATCGGCTTCCTGGTGACGTTCCTGCTCGGCGGCCTGACCGGGGTGCTGCTGGCCAGCCCGCCGGTGGACTTCCACGTGCACGACACCTATTTCGTGGTGGCGCACTTCCACTACGTGCTCTTCGGCACCATCGTGTTCGCCGCGTTCGGCGGCCTCTACTTCTGGTTCCCGAAGATGACCGGGCGGATGCTCGACGAACGGCTGGGGAAGATGCACTTCTGGACCATGTTCATCGGCTTCCACGCGACGTTCCTGGTGCAGCACTGGCTGGGCAACGAGGGCATGCCCCGCCGCTACGCCGACTACCTGCCCGGCGACGGCTTCACCACGCTGAACATGATCTCCAGCATCGGCTCGTTCGTGCTCGGCGCGTCCACCCTGTTCGTGATCTGGAACATCTGGAAGTCGTGGCGGTACGGCGCGATGGTCACAGTGGACGACCCGTGGGGCTTCGGCAACTCGCTGGAGTGGGCCACCACCTGCCCGCCGCCGCTGCGCAACTTCGACCGGATGCCGCGCATCCGCTCGGAGCGGCCGGCGTTCGACCTCAAGTACGGCCCGCTGGTCGCCGACCTGGGCCGGGACCTGCCGCAGCGCACCACCAAGCCGCCGCAGACCTTCCGCGAGGAGATGCACCACGAGCGGCACGAGCCGGAGTCGCCGTCGGCCGGCGGCGCGTACGGCGCGCCCGAGGCGGTGGACTACCAGCCCGCGCCGCAGTCCGGCGCCCGCCCGGTGGAGGTGCCGGCGCCGGAGGAGGTGCGCCGGCCCAGCTTCGAGGAGACCGACGAGCCGGAGGGCAGCGCGCTCAACGCCGAGCGCGACGAGAAGCCGAACGACAGGTGGCGGCACCCGCGCGGGCACGGGGACACCCGGGAGAACTGAGATCCGGACGAGGGCCGGCGCCGTCGGGCGCCGGCCCTCTCGTCGTACGCCGCGCGCCGGCTCCCGTGGCGGGAGCCGGCGCGGTACGTGCGGTGGATCAGTCGGCGGCCGGCAGTCCGGCCGCGGTGAGCGAGCGGCGCACCGCCGGCTGCACCCGGGTCAGCCGCAGCGGCACCCCGGTACGCGCGGCGGCCTCCCGGCCGGCCATCAGCGCGGCGATCCCGCCGGCGTCGAAGCCACCGGCGCCGACCAGGTCGACCACCACCTCGCGGGGTTGCCCGGTGACCGCCTGGAGCACCGCCCGGCGCAACTGGTCCGCGCCGGCCCGGTCCACCTCGCCGCCGACCTCGACGACCACCCGGTCGCCGTTCTGCTTCACCGAGATGCGTGCCCTGCCCGGTTCGGCCTCGGCCGCGCCGTTCTGCCAGGGCGGCGGCGCGTCGGCGAGCATCGCCTGACGCAGCCAGGTCAGCGCCCGCGACAGCAGCCGGGACACGTGCATCTGCGAGATGCCGAACCGGGCGGCGATCTCCGCCTGGGTCTGGTTGCCGTAGAAGCGCATCGCCAGGATGCGGCGCTCCCGCCACGGCAGCCGGTGCAGCAGGCCGCTGACGGTGACCCGGTCGTCCACCGACTCCAGCGCGTGGTCGGACTCGCCGACCAGGTCGCCGAACTCGGCCGAGCTCTCCCCGCCCACCGGCGCGTTGAGCGAGGCCGGGCTGTAGCCGGCGGCCGACTCCAGCGCGGCGAGGATCTCCTCCTCCGGCGTCTCCAGCCGGGCCGAAAGCTCGGCCACCGTGGGGGCGCGGGACAGCTCGCTGGTCAGCGTCGCCGTCGCCTGGCCCACCTCGAGGATCAGGTCCCGCAGCCGGCGCGGCACGTGCACACCCCAGGTGCGGTCGCGGAAGTGCCGTTTGATCTCGCCGACGATGGTGATGGCCGCGTACGCGGTGAACGAACCGCGTTCCGGGTCGTACCTGTCGACGGCGTTGACCAGGCCGAGACGGGCCACCTGCTCCAGGTCCTCCAGCGGCTCACCGCGCCCGCGGTAGCGGCGGGCGAGCCGGCCGGCGAACGGCAGCGCGAACCGGACCAGGTCGTCCCGCGCCTCCTGCCGCCGCTCCGGTGGCAGTCCCTCGATCCGGGCCGCGTACGCGAGCGCCGCCGCGTCCAGGTCCTCCAGACCCCGGTCGGTGGTCGGTGGTGTGGGTGTGGTGGTCTGTCCGAACATCCGCGCCCCCTCGCCGAAGAGCCCCCGCCCGGTCGGAACCGGTCGTGCGCGTGGTCGGACCACGCACCGGGTGAGGAAGTTGGGTTACGTGACGGATACGTCGAAAGCGGTGGCTGCCCGCCGCACGGCGTCGTGGGCCGTTTCGCGGCGAGCGGTCTTCCCGCTCCGTAGGTACTCAATCACGGACCGCAGGATCGCGAGGAAGTTTCGCCAGGTTGGCCGTAGAGCCGTTCCCGGCAGCCGGTCAGCAGACCAGCAGGCCCTGGTGGGCGCCCGCGTCACGTAGCGCGGTGAGGGCCTCGGCCATCCGCAGCGGCAGCGGCGCGGGCAGGTCGCAGGGCTGGTTGCGCAACACCTCCGTGGCACGTCGGGTGGGTACCGAGGCCACCGGGTAGCCGCGGGCGGCACCCCGGTCCAGGGCCCGCCTGCGGCGCCCGAAGCCGGCCACCGCCAGCCACTGGGGCAGCCCCGCGTACGCGGGCGAGCGCAGGCCCGGCGGCTCCGGCAGCACGTCCACCGAGCTGAACGGCTCGCTGCCGGCCAGCCACCACTCGACGCCGGCCACCCGGCGCGCGGTGGCGTTCTCGCACCAGTAGGGCACCAGGCCGGCTCGCAGCACCTGCGCCGGGTCGAGCAGCCGGCCGCACTCCACCACCAGCCGGTTCCCGGTCTTGCCGGCCCGCCGCAGCCAGCGCCGGTACAGGTCGGCGGTCACCGCGCTCAGCGCGTCCGGCTGCGGCACGACCACCCGGTGCAGCGGATGGCCGTGCCGGTCGCCCCAGGAGCGGGCGTCGTGCTCGAAACCGGGCTCCACGCCGTGTTCGGCGAACGCGCCCGCCACCGTGACCTCCGGCGCCTCCCAGCGCGTCTCGTCCCCGCCGGCGGCGCGCAGGACCTGGCCGAGGGCGCGGGCGTCCGGGTGGAAGTCGACCGGGTCCAGGCCGCCGGCCGGGCAGCCGGCCTGGAAGCTGTGCCCGTCGCCGCAGTCGCGTACCGGCCAGGTGCGGGCGTCGTGCAGCAGCAGCACCGGCGCGGCCGGTTCGAGCCGGTCGGCCAGGAAGTGCGCGTACGCCTTCGGCAGCGTGCGCCAGCGCACCGCGAACGTCACCGCCGCGCCGGCCGCCGCACCTCGGCTGGCCGGGCAGTGCACCTGGCGTACGTGTACGCGCGGGTTGCGGTCGAGCAGCCGGGCGGCCAGCGTGGCCCCGTGCGCGAACGCGGCGTCCGGGCGGTCCACCGCGCCTCGGCTCCACTGCCCGGCGACCTCGAACCCGGCCGGTAGCCAGGGCACGCCGAGCGCCACCGCGAGGTGGGCGGCCGCGCCGTGCGGCGAGCCGAGCACCACACCCGGCCAGCGCCGGTCCGGGTACTGTCCGGCGAACCACCCGGCCACCCGCTCGGCGTCCACCGCGGCGATCTGGTCGGCGGTGAGCGCCGCCCGCCCGGCGGCCCGGACGGCGGCGGCACGGCGTACCGGCTCGGGCGCCCCGGTGAGGCGGGACAGCGCGCCCGGATGGCCGAGGTCGCCGCAGTCGTCGCCGCGCAGCGCCCGGGCGGTCGCGGCGACCAGGACCCGGGCGGCGCTGCCGGGCACCACCACCCGCTCCACGGGCAGCCCCGCGCCGCTGACCGGCGTCCGTTCGACTCGTTCGCTCACCACGCGGCCCGGCTTCCCGTCCCTCTGGGGTCTAAACGGGGCATCTCCCCACGGGTCAGGACCAAGGCCCGCCCGGTAACGGCACCGCCCGCGACACCCAGGTACGCCGTCGCGCCGCGTGCCCGCCGTCGCGGGCGCAACAGCGCTCGGGTGCGGGTTTGGGCCGGACCGGGACGGGCACTGCACCGCGCATGCCCGACGACGAGAGCACCCCGGCGGCGACCATCACCCCGTACCGGGACGGACCACTGCTGGTACGCGGCGACTTCGCGCTGGTCACGCCCGAGGGCACGCCGATCGAGACGCGCCGGGGCACCGTCGCGCTGTGCCGGTGCGGCAAGAGCGCGATCAAGCCGTTCTGCGACGGCACGCACAAGGTGGCGGGCTTCCGCGCCGACAGCGACCGCGAGGGCTGACTCCCACCGCCCCTCCCCCGCGATCTTGCACTTGGGCACCCGGCAATCCTCGCGAACCGGGCACCACGGGGGCCACAACCGCAAGATCGCGGGGAACGGGGTGGGTCAGGCTGCGGCGAGGACCTCGGCGGGCGGGCGCAGCGAGGACTCCCCGGCCGACCAGGCGTCGAGCAGGTGCGCGGCGAACAGGGCGTCCACGGCCAGCGCGGCGGCGGCGCCGAACAGCACGTCGGACACGAGCGCCGGCTCGGCCCGGACCAGCCCGCCGCACATGTCGTACGCGGCGACCTGCTCGTGCACGGCGTCGGCCTCGACGTGCTCGTCGTAGAAGCGCGTGGCCACCGCGTCGAAGCCGAGCCGGCGCAGCCCGTTGCCGTAGCGGCGGTTCGGCAGCGACGAGGTCATCTCGTACGCGGCCAGGTGCCCGAGCAGTGCCCCGCGCAGCCGCCGGTGCAGGCCGAACAGCGACATCAGGTTGTTGGTCGCCAGCGTCACCGCCGGCACCCGGTCCAGGTGGGCGGCGTAGCCGGTGTCCAGGCCGAGCCGGTCCATCGTGGTGCGGAACAGCTCGGCGTGCATCCGGTCCAGCCGGCCGTTGCCGTACTCGTCGGTCTGGATCTCCACGAGGGCGGCCTTCGCCGGCCCGCCGAGGCGGGGCAGCGCCCAGCTGTGCGGGTCGGCCTCGCGCAGGTGGTAGATCGAGCGGTGGGTGACGAACTCGCGGAACCGGCCGAGGTCGGCGCGGCGTTGCAGCGCGGCGGCGAGCGGCGGGCCGTCGTCGGCGGCCACCAGGTCGGCCAGCGCGCCCGGCACGGCGGCCGGCAGCACCGCCGGCGACGGGCCGGCCAGCTCGCGCAGCGCCGCCTCGAACGGCCGCTCGGCGCGGGCGCGCAGCGCCAGCAGCGACGGCTCCCACTCCCACGCCTCGTCGACGCCGGACCAGCCCCGGTAGTGCAGCTCGTAGCAGAGGAACAGGGTGAGCTGGAGATCCTCGTCGGTCAGCGGCGCGGCCACCGCGTCGAATGCGGCGCCCAGCCCGGCCGGCAGCTCCCGGGGAGCGTCGCGCAGCGCGGCCAGCAGCGCGGCGGAGACCGGCCCGCGCGCCGTGGGTAGCGGGGCGGGGCCGTAACGACGGTCGGCGGCGACGGACATGGAACCTCCCGGGACGGTTGTGCCTGGTCGCAGTGCCCCGGAGTGATCCGGCTAAACGACCTCGTCCGCCGCGATGGCCTCGGTCTGGATCACCCGCTCCCGCACCCGGCGGGCGGCGTCCCCGTCGGTCACCAGGCCGCGCAGGTCGGCCAGCGCCGGTTCGGGCGCGTCCAGCGGCACGGCCGGGTCCACCACCGCCTCCAGGACGGCCGGCCGGTCGGCCGCGAGCACCTCGTCCCAGGCGGGTCCGACCAGGTCCGGCCGGTCCACCCGGACGCCGTGCAGCCCGAGCAGGCGGGCCCACCCGGCGTACGGCACGTCGGAGCGCCGCCCCCCGGGCGTCCGCCCGCCGCCCACGCCGGACTGGTCCCGGTTGTTCAGCACCAGCACGATCAGGCGGGGATCGCGCCACCGCGTCCAGTGGTGGGCCACAGTGATCAGCTCGGCCAGGCCGTTGAGCTGCATCGCGCCGTCGCCGAGCAGCGCGAGCACCGGCTCGTCCGGGCGGGCCAGCTTGGCCGCGACCGCGTACGGCAGGGCGCAGCCCGTCGAGCCGAGCGTGCCGCACAACTGCGCCCGCACCCCCGGCGGCAGCTCCAGGTGCCGGGCGTACCAGTAGATGACCGAGCCGACGTCGACGGCGACGCCGGCGTGCCGGGGCAGCCGTGCGGACAGCTCGCGGAGCACGAGCTGCGGGTTGACCGGCTCGGCCGGGGCGGCGGCGCGCTCGGCCGCGGTCTCCCGCCACCGGTCCACCATCTTCTCCACCATGCCGCGCCACTCGCGGTGGGGATTCTCCGGCACCCGGGTCAGCAGCGCCCGCAGCGTCTCGGCGGCGTCGCCGACGAGCGGCACGTCCACCGGGTAGCGGGTGCCGATGCGCCGGCCGTCGATGTCGATCTGGATGGTGCGTACCTGGCCCGGCATCGGGAACCAGTCGGTCCACGGGTCGTTGGTGCCGATCATCAGCAGCGTGTCGCAGGAGCCCATGAGCTGCGCGGCGGCGGTGGTGCCGACCTCGCCGAGCACGCCGGTGTGGAACGGCAGCCGCTCGTCGAGCACCGGCTTGCCCAGCAGCGACGTGGCGACGCCCGCGCCGAGCCGGTCGGCGAGCGCGACGATCTCCTCGGCCGCGCCGTGCGCGCCCTGGCCGACGAGCATCGCCACCCGCCGCCCGTTGCCGAGCAGCGACGCGGCGGCGTCCAGGTCGGCGTCGTGCGGCAGCACCCGGGCCAGCGGCTCGCCGGGCGTCGCGGTGACCACCCCGGCGGTCTGCGGCAGCAGGTCCGGTACGGCGGTGACCTGCAACGCGCGCGGCAGCACCACGCAGGTCGGGCTGCGGGTCGCCGCGGCGGTACGGAACGCCTGGTCCAGCAGCGTCGGCACCTGTTCCGGGCTGCGGCCGTAGCGGACGAACTGGTTGCACACGTCGCCGAACAGCCGGCTCAGCCCGATCTCCTCGTGCGCGCCGCCGAGCGGGCCGGTGACGTCCTCGCCGATGATCGCGACCACCGGCTTGCTGTCGAGCTTGGCGTCGTAGAGCCCGTTGAGCAGGTGCACCGCGCTCGGGCCCTGGGTCGCCAGGCACACCCCGACGCCGCCGGTGAACTTCGCGTGCCCGGTGGCCATGTACGAGGCGGTCTCCTCGTGCCGGGCGGGAACGAAAGCCGGGTCCCCGCCCGCGTCGTCGAGCGCGCCCACGAGCGGGGCGATCGCCGCGCCCGGACAGCCGAAGACCCGCGGCACCCGCCAGGCCCGCAGGCGTTCGACCACCAGGTCGGCGACGATGCGCTCAGCCATTGCCCCGCCCCGGCGTGCTCGCGTCGACGTAGCGCAGCACCGCGCCGACCCCGTCGGTCAGCTCCGGCGCCTCCTCGGGCGCGAGCACCGTGAGGTCCGCGTCGGTGCCGATCAGCGCGCGCAGCAACGCCGCGTCGGCGCGTACCCGCTGCGGGTCGGCCACCGACATGCCGGCCAGCTGCGCCGGGTCGGTGGCGATCTCGGTCGGCTCGGGGCCCACCCACAGCTCGCCGTCGGCCGACGGGTCGTCCACGATGAGCATGGTGTCGACCTGGTTGCGTTGCAACGCGGAGACCACGGCGTCGAGTCCGGCGCCGACGTCCTCCTGGACGCCGAAGCGGTCCAGCGCGGCGGCGATCCGCCGGTCGGCGACCTCGGCGACGGTCTGCACCGTGATGTCGTCCATCAGCGTGTCGTCGGCGCCCACGTCACGTGCGCCGGCGTCGGTGCGCACCAGCACGTCCTGCCAGCGCGCGGGGAGCTGGGCGGCGATCATGCCGGTGGCACGGACGTCCCCGGCCACCACCACGACGTCCGCGCCGACCCGCTCGGCCAGGTCGGCGGTGGCCGCCGCGGCGTCACCGGCGTTCTGATGCCACGCCTCCATGGCGGCGCGCTGGTAGCGGGACTGCGACCAGCCGCCCGGCTGCACCCGGCGCAGCTGGCGGCTCTGCCCGCCCTGCACCTGGGCCCGCCGGGGCACCCCGCCGGCGCTGACCGCCACGGCGTCCGCGCCGGTACGGTCGGCCAGTACCCGCACCCAGGCCACCTGCTCGCCGCGCTGGGCCACGAGCGGCATGGTGTGCGGCAGCGCCGACCAGCTCGCCAGGTCGCGCAGCGGCGGCGCGGAGAGGTACTCGGTGAGCACCACGCGGCCCCGGCTGGCGAACACGGCGATGCCGTAGTCGCCGGGCATCGGCTGGTGCCGGCGGACGACCTCCTCCACCGCCTCGACGGTGACCGGGTCGGCGCCCTGCCCCAGCAGATCGCCCTTGAGGGCCCGCCAGCGCAGGTCGACCTGCGCTCGCGCGTCCTGGGTGTCGCGGGAGGCGTCCATGTACACCGAGCACCACGGCCCGGGACGGTCGTAGAGCGGGCGCAGGAAGGACAGCTGCATGCTCGACCCCTTTCCGGCTCGGCCGCACGCATACCCGCGCCCCGGCGGAGTTCACCTGCCGGCTCCCCGGGCGTGACCACCGTTCATTCACGTCGTTCAACCCGAAGGGCCGATACCATCTGTGCACGGAACGGGACTCTCGGTGGTGAACATGGACACGGAGCTGTACACCCGACGCGTCGTCCGCCCGACGGAACGCGTCGTCACCGGGCGTCTGGTCCGGTTGATGGAGGGCTACGCCCGGGAGGTACGGGTCGGGCAGCCCGCGCTGGTCGCGGTGCTCACCGCCGCGGGGGTGGTGGGGCTGCTGCTGAAGGTGGTGCGCGCGTTGCTCAGCAGCGGCGGCGGCGGGGCGCGGCGCAGCTTCAAGGAGCTGAAGAAGGGGCCGGAGTTCCTGGTCACCCCGGTGCGGGTACGCGACGCCACCGGCCGGCTGGTCGAGGTCGAGCTGCACGGCCACCTGCCGCAGAGCGCGCTGCACCCCGGCGACCACGTCCAGCTCACGCTGCGGGCGCAACGCGACGAGGACCTGCCGCCGCGGATCGAACGGATCGTCAACCTGACCACCGGCCAACTGCTGACGCCGCGTACCGCCACGCTCTGGTCGCACCTGGGGCCGGCGCTGCTCCTGCAGGCGATGCTCGGCGCCGTGCTGCTGTTCGGCGTGGCCGCCTGCTCAGCGCTGACATAGGTTTCCCCGTCGCCGGTGGCGGGCACCGCTGCGGCCATGTTCCCCGGCTTCACGCTCACCGAGATCGACGTCGGCGCGGTCCGCCTGCGCGTACGCCACGGCGGCTCCGGGCCGCCCGTGGTGCTGTTGCACGGGCACCCGCGTACCCATGCGACCTGGCACCGGGTGGCGCCGCGGCTGGCCGCGCGGCACACGGTGATCTGCCCGGACCTGCGCGGCTACGGCGGCTCGTCGAAGCCGCCGAGCGACCCGGAGCACACGGTCTACTCCAAGCGGGCGATGGCCGCGGACGTGGTGGGCCTGCTCGACGCGCTCGGGCACCGCCGGGCCGCGGTGATCGGTCACGACCGCGGCGCCTACGTGGCCATGCGGACCGCCCTGGACCACCCGGACCGGGTGAGCCGCCTCGGCGTGCTCGACGGGGTGCCGATCGGCGAGGCGCTGGCCCGCTGCGACGCCCGGTTCGCCGCCCGCTGGTGGCACTGGTTCTTCCTCGGTCAGCTCGCCAAGCCGGCCGAGCGGGTGATCAACGCCGATCCGGACGCCTGGTACGGCGGATCACCGGAGGAGATGGGCGAGCAGGCGTACGCCGACTACCGGCGCGCCATCGGTGATCCGGCGACTGTGCACGCCATGTGCGAGGACTACCGTGCCGGGCTCGGCCCGGACCGGGCGGCCGACGACGCGGACCGGGCCGCCGGGCGCCGGATCGCCTGCCCGGTGCTGTTCGCCTGGTCCGAGCGCGACGACATGGTCGACCTCTACGGCGACCCGGCCGCCATCTGGCGCGACTGGGCCGACGACGTGCGGACCGCGTCGATCCCGTCCGGGCACCACATGGCCGAGGAGGCGCCGCGGGAGCTGACCGACGTGCTGGCCGGCTTCCTCGCGGAGGAGGTCGCCGCGGTCAGCGACCCGCGGGGGTGAGCGGCTGCTCCACCGGAGCCGGCGCGTCGAGCAGGCCCCGGCGGCTCGCCCAGCGCTCGAACAGCACCGTGGCGAACGGGGGCACCGCGCTGGCCAGGGCCAGCCCGGTCTGCACGAGCGTCCAGCGGCGCCGTAGGGCCACCACGAGCGTCAGCACGCCGTAGACCACGAACAGCGCGCCGTGGATCGGGCCGAAGATCTTCACGCCGATCTCGTTGCCGGGCGGGCCGTACTTGACCGCCATGCCGGCCAGCAGCGCCGCCCACGAGCATCCCTCGGCGAACGCCGCCACCACGAACGCCCGGATCCACCCGTCGCGCATCAGCCACTCCCCTTCGCCGTCGGCGGCCATGCTAGCCGCCCGGGCCGGGCCGCCCGGACGGAACCCGCTGCCCCGCGACGGGGATCACCGGGGCCGCCACGGGGTAGAGAAAAGGGCCTCCGGGCCTTTCCTGACCCGTCACTCCGTGCGAGGTTGGGGAGAACCAACGGTGACAGGGTGGTGACCATGGGCGAGGACGTCGGCGTGCGTACCTTCAGCCGGGAGGACCGGGCCCGCTATCGCGACAAGGTCCGGCGGTGCCTGGACGTGTTCGCCGAGATGCTGCGCGAGTCCCGGTTCGACGTGGAGCGGCCGATGACCGGCCTGGAGATCGAGCTGAACCTGGTCGACGACGGTTTCGACCCGGCCATGCGCAACGCCGACGTGCTGGAGGCGATCGCCGACCCGGCGTTCCAGACGGAGCTGGGCCAGTTCAACGTGGAGATCAACGTCGAGCCGCGGCGGCTCGCCGGCACCGGCACCGCGGCGTTCGAGGAGCACGTCCGGGCCAGCCTGAACGCCGCTGAGGAGAAGGCCCGCACGGTGGGCGCGCACATGGTGATGGTGGGGATCCTGCCGACGCTGCGCCCGGAGCACCTGACCGCCGAGACGCTGTCGGCGAACCCCCGGTACGCGCTGCTCAACGAGCAGATCTTCGCCGCCCGCGGCGAGGACCTGCCGATCGCGATCAGCGGAGTGGAGCGGCTGGCCACCACGGCCGACACGATCACGCCGGAGGCGGCGTGCACCAGCACCCAGTTCCACCTCCAGGTCAGCCCGGCGCAGTTTGCCGACTACTGGAACGCGGCCCAGGCCGTCGCCGGCGTCCAGGTGGCGGTCGGCGCGAACTCACCGCTGTTCTTCGGCCGGGAGCTGTGGCGCGAGACCCGGGTGCCGCTGTTCCAGCAGGCCACCGACACCCGGGCGGAGGAGATCAAGGCCCAGGGCGTACGCCCCCGGGTGTGGTTCGGCGAACGCTGGATCACCTCGGTGTTCGACCTGTTCGAGGAGAACGTGCGCTACTTTCCGGCGCTGCTGCCGGTCTGCGACCCGGAGGACCCGGCGGCGACGCTGCACAGCGGCGGAGTGCCGAAGCTGGCCGAGCTGCGCCTGCACAACGGCACCGTCTACCGGTGGAACCGGCCGGTCTACGACGTGCTCAAGGGCCGGCCGCACCTGCGGGTGGAGAACCGGGTGCTGCCGGCCGGGCCGACGGTGCTGGACACGGTCGCCAACGGCGCGTTCTACTTCGGCCTGGTGCGGGCGCTCGCCGAGTCCGACCGCCCGCTGTGGTCGCAGATGTCGTTCAGCGCGGCCGAGGAGAACTTCAACGCCTGCGCCCGGCACGGCATCGACGCCCAGGTGTACTGGCCCGGGCTCGGTTACCTGCCGGTGACCGAGCTGGTGCTGCGCCGGCTGCTGCCGATGGCCCACCACGGACTGGACCGGTGGGGCCTGGACCCGGCGGAACGGGACCGGCTGCTCGGCATCGTCGAGCAGCGCTGCCTGACCGGCCGCAACGGCGCGACCTGGCAGGTGGAGACGCTGCACCGGCTGGAGTCGGCCGACCACATGGACCGGCCGGCGGCGCTGCGCGAGGTGGTCCGCCACTACGTCGACCTGATGCACAGCAACCGGCCCGTGCACGAGTGGCCGATCCCCTGAGCCGGGCCTCCCGTCAGCGCAACGCGGTCACTGTCGCCCGCGCTGCCTGGGCGACCAGGGCGTCGTCGGGCTCCGCGTCGCGGCTGTCGCGACTGGTCATGACCGCCAGCACGATCGGCGCCCGGTCCGGCGGCCACACCACGGCGATGTCGTTACGGGTGCCGTACCCGCCGGTGCCGGACTTGTCAGCCACCTGCCAGCCGGCCGGCACGCCGGCCCGGACCAGCCCGCTCCCGGTGGTGCTGGCCCGCATCCAGCCCAGCAGCAGGTCGCGGTCCGCGGGCGGCAGGGCCTCACCCAGCGCGTACGCCCGCAGCGAGCCGGCCATCGCGCGGGGCGTGCTGGTGTCGCGCTCGTCGCCGGGCGTGGCCGCGTTGAGCTCCGGTTCGGCACGGGCGGGCCGGGTGACCCGGTCGCCGGCCTCCCGGAGCGCCCGCTCGAAGCCGGCCGGGCCGCCGAGCGCGTCGAACAGCAGGTTGCCGGCGGTGTTGTCGCTGTACCGCACCGCCGCCTCGGCGGCGTCCCGCAGCGTCATCCCGGTCTCCACGTGCCGTTCGGTCACCGGGGAGTGCGCCACCAGGTCCACGCGCCGGTAGCGGACCACCCGGTCCCGCTCGGCGTCGGACGTGGCGGCCAGCATCGCGCCGGCCGCGAGCGCCTTGCACGTCGAGGCGTACGCGAACCGCTCGTCGGCGCGGTGTGCGAGGGTGCGGCCGGTGCCGGTGTCGACGGCGAAGACGCCGATCCGGGCACCGGAACGCCGCTCCAGGGCGGCCAGTTCCGCAGGCGGGGGCACCGACTCGGCGCTCGGTGTGGCGTTCGGCGTGGATGCGGCCGGGGCGCTGGTGGGCGGTGCGGCTTCGGGCCGGTCCGTCGTGCAGCCGGCCACCAGAGCCGTTGCCGTGAGCATCGCCGCCGCGAACACCTGCCGTCGGATCATCCGTTTCCTCCCCCGTCGTCCTGACCACGCCGCTCTCGGATCATTGTCGCCGATCCCGGTCGGGCCACCGGGCCTGCCGCCTCGGCCGGCCCGGTGGCCCGCAGCCTTTGGCCGGCCCTGCCGCTCGCTGCCTCGACCGGCTCGCATCCTCGGCCGGCGATGGCCCGTCGGCCGACGGGGCAGGTCAGCCCGCGACGGCGGAGAACGCGACCGCGCCCGCCGCGGCCAGCGGCAGCGCCACCGCGGCGGCCAGCAGCCGTACCCGGGCGGACCGGCCGATCAGCACCACCAGCAGCACGGCGAGCCCGAGGTCGATGGCCACGTTCCACCAGGCGCCGGGATAGCCGGACCGCGACTTCAGCGCGAACCGCAGCGCCTCCTCGACGAACACGGCCACCGGAAGCGCGGTCCCCACGACGCGCCGCCATCCCTCGGTCCGCGCCCAGATGCCGGCGACGCCGAACACCACGCCCGCCACCACGCCGAACGCCATCCAGACGATCGAGGTGAGCGCCCAGATCACGGCGAGGTCGTCGCCCTGGAGCAGCGTCGCCGCCAGGTAGTAGCTGGGCACGGCGACGATCAGCAGGACGCTGGCGGCCACGGCGGCGCGCACCGCGCCCGTCCGGATCCACCAGCCCAGCGCGAACGCGGCGACCGCCCAGGTGGCGGTGGAGTTGCCGAGTTCGGCGAACGGGAACGGCACCCACTTGATCCAGACGAAGTCCAGGAAGCCGAGCAGGAAGCCGGCGACGGGGACGACGAGGGCGACGGCGCGACGCGTGGGTGGCATGCGTCGGAGCTTACATACTCGGTATGCTCTCCTCGCCGACAGGGCGGCCCTACGAGGCCAGGCGCCGCTCGGACGGCGCGAGACGCACCGCCGCCTCGGATCGGTTGATCTCCGACCACACCTCGTCGAGGGAGAGGCCGAGGACGTCGGCGATGGCCGCGATGGTGGGGAACGCCGGCGTGGCGACCCGGCCGGACTCGATCTTCCGGAGCGTCTCCGGGGAGACGCCCGCGTCGAGCGCGGTGAGCAGCATCGAACGCTCACCCCGGGCACGCCGCAGGAGCGCGCCGAGGCGCTGCCCGCGCTCGACCTCGGCGGGGGTGAGGGGCAACCGGACCATGCCAGGATTCTAATACCGGGATAACATGACCGGGATACTTATTGGTTCCGCGAGAAAGGCGCCCGCATGATCGAGATCCTGAGCCCCACGGACGTACGGCGGGCGCGGGACACCGGCGCCCTGGTCGCCCACATCCTGCGGACGCTGCGCAGCAGCACCACTGTCGGCACCAACCTGCTCGACATCGACAGGCAGGCGCAGCGCATGATCGTCGAGGCCGGGGCGCAATCCTGCTACGTCGACTACGAGCCGTCGTTCGGGCGCGGGCCGTTCGGCCACTACATCTGCACCTCGGTCAACGACGCGGTGCTGCACGGGCTGCCGCACGACTACGCGCTCGCCGACGGCGACCTGCTGAGCCTCGACCTGGCCGTCTCGCTGGGCGGGGTGGTGGCCGACTCCGCGATCAGCTTCCTCGTCGGCGACGCCCGGCCCGCGGAGAGCGTCGCGCTCATCGACGCGACCGAACGGGCGTTGCGCGCCGGAATCGCGGCAGCCCGTCCCGGCGCCCGCGTCGGCGACCTCTCGCACGCCATCGGCTCGGTCCTCACCGAAGCCGGATACTCGGTGAACACCGAGTTCGGCGGCCACGGCGTCGGGTCGACGATGCACCAGGACCCGCACGTGTCGAACACCGGGCGACCCGGGCGCGGCTACACGCTGCGTCCCGGACTGCTTCTGGCGCTGGAGCCGTGGGTCATGGCGGACACCGCCACGTTGGTCACCGACGCCGACGGGTGGACGCTGCGCAGCGCGACCGGCTGCCGCACCGCGCACAGCGAGCACACCATCGCCATCACCGACGACGGCGCGGAGATCCTGACGCTGCCGAAGCCGTGAACGTCGCTGCGGCAGGCGTCCGCAGCTCTCCCGCGTTCCCGCCGCCCGGCGTCCTCAGGCGGCCGTGCAGCGCTCCCGCAGCGTCTGCACGCCGGGCCCGGTGAGGTCGTCGCAGTAGGCGGCCCGCCCGGCCATCGCCATCATCAGCGCGACAGTGGTGCCGCTGACCAGCGGGCCGGCGCCGGCGGTGAACGGCCCGTCGGTGGCCTCCACCCGCAGGCCGTTGATCGCGCTGCGCCCGGCCACCGTGAAGTCCCGCCCCGCGAAGAACCGGGCGACAGGCGTGACGGCCTCGACCGACGGCGTCCGTGTCAGGCCGAGTGGACGCCGGATGTCCTGGGCGTGCACGACCACCTCACCGAGCCACGCCTCGGTCGGCCCGAACGTCGACGTGGTGCTGCCGATGATCCGGCGGAACCGGTCGAGCGTCTCCCCCGGGTCGGCGCCCCGGTGCTCGGCCAGCCGGCGGTCGTTGTGCAGGTCGAAGTCGAACCGGGCGCCGAGCACGCTGGCGACCCAGCGGGCGCGGCCGACGCTCGCCGCCGCCGTCATGTGCGCGAGCGTCTCCTCCACCGTCCACCGGCCGCACAGCGAGCGCCGCGCCCACTGCGCCGCGTCGAGTCCGGCGAGATCGTCGGCGAGGGCGGCGCGTTCGGCGTGCGCGAGCCCCCACAGCTCGCGGCGGGTCAGCGTGTCGGACATGGAACCTCCAGAGTCGTGCCGTCAGAGGTTGGACCGCCCCCTCTCGACGAACTCACCGCTCCCCGCCCCGTCGATCTTGGAGTTGCGGTGGTTCGCGAACCGGACATGTGCGACCTTCGAGGCGCCGCAACTCCAAGATCGGCGCCGAGGGCGGGCCGGGTTCAACGTTTGCCGCACGTCCGTCCAACGGTCGTCGGTGACGCTTCTCGCACACATCAACCGCAAGGGAGAAGCGTCATGTCACACGGTTACCTCTCCACCCCCCGTACCGGCGCAGCCTCGGCGGTCGGGGCACTCGTCCTGGCCGTCGCGGGCCTGACCGGCGGCGCCGCCCCGGCGTCCGCGGCCTACATCGTCCCCGCCGACTGCGGCCCCTACTCCGGCGCGCCGGTGCCGGCCGGATACAGCCCGGAGTACGTGCCGCTGGGCGGGCGCTACGTCAGCAACAACGCCAACGGCCCGGAGTTCATCATCGGCACGACCGCTCGCGACGTCATCGTCGGAAGCGTCAACGACGACATCATCTGCGGCCTCGCCGGCAACGACGACATCAAGGCCAACACCGGCGACGACATCGTCTACGGCGGGCTGAACGGCGACGACATCTGGGGTGACCTGGGCAACGACAACCTCCACGGCGACGGCGGCGCCGACACCATCCACGGTGACCGCTTCATCGGACCCAGCGCCCTGGACGGCAACGACCGCGTGGACGGCGGCAGCAACGACGACCACCTCTTCGGCGACAAGGGCGTGGACACCCTGGTCGGCGGCCCCGGCGTGGACGACGGTGACGGTGGCCCGGACGTGGTGGCCGACGACTGCCGGGCCAGCGTCGAGACCGTGACCAACTGCCCGTGACCCCGTCGGCACGGCGGTCCGCGGGGCTCGGACAACGGGCCCCGCGCACCGGTGCGCCGTCGCCTGTCGGATCGTCGTCAGGCCCGGTCCGACCGCCACCGCCTGCGGCTAGCGTGACAGTCCGTGGCGGTGGAGTTCCGGGTGCTCGGCGACCTGGACGTCCGGATCGACGGCCGGGCGGTCCGGATCGGTCACGCCCGCCAACAGTGCGTCCTCGCCGCCCTGCTGGTCGAGCCCAACCGTGTCGTCGCGACCGGACAGCTCATCAGCCGGGTCTGGGGCGACGAGGTGCCGGACGGCGCCGCCGCCACCCTGCGTGGCTACCTGTCCCGGCTCCGCCAGGCGCTGGCCTGCGCCGACGAGGTCCGCATCGTCCGGCGCCATCCCGGCTACCTGCTCGCCGTCGACCCGGACCGCGTCGACCTGCACCGCTTCCGCGAACTGACCGAGCAGGCCCGGCGCGCCGGGGACGACGCCACGGCGATCAGCTGCCTCGAGCGGGCGCTGGGGCTGTGGCGCGGCGAGGCGTTCCACGGGCTGACCACCCCGTGGCTGGTGGCCTACCGGCAGACCCTCGACCGGCAGCGGCTCGCCGCCGCGCTGGACCGCAACGACATCGCCCTGCGTCGCGGCCGGCACGCCCGTCTTCTCCCCGACGTCCTGGCACTGAGCAGCCGGTACCCGTGGGACGAGCGCCTCGCGGCGCAGGCGATGCTCGCCCTGTACCGGTGCGGACGGCAGGCCGACGCCCTTGAGCACTTCCACCGGATGCGCCACCGGCTGGCCGCCGAGATCGGCACCGACCCCAGCCCGCCGCTGGCGCAGCTCTACCAGCAGATCCTCACCGCCGACGCGGCGATCGCGCCGCCGGACCCTGTGGGAGGCGGCGAACCGACCGCGACGGCAACCGGCGGGCCCGGCGCGGCGCGGGATGCGGGCGTGCCCCGGCAGCTACCCGCGTCACCAGGGGTCTTCGCCGGCCGGACCGCCCAGCTCGCGCGCCTCGACGAACAACTCGCAGACGTCGGACGCCCGGACGGCGCCGGGTCGCCGGTCGTGATCTCGTCCATCGGTGGCGGCGGTGGCGTCGGCAAGACCTGGCTGGCCCTGCGCTGGGCGCACGCCAACGCCGATCGCTTCCCCGACGGGCAGCTCTACGTCAACCTGCGCGGCTTCGACCCGACCGGCGACCCGGTCGGATGGCCGGTGGCGGTGCGCGGCTTCCTCGAAGCGCTCGGTGTCGAACCGGCACGCGTCCCGGCCGATCCGCAGGCCCAGGCGTCGCTGTACCGGACGCTCGTCGCCGGCCGCCGGCTGCTGGTCGTCCTCGACGACGCCCGCGACGCCGCCACGGTGATCCCGCTGCTGCCCGGCACCCCCACGAGCGCGGTCCTGGTGACCAGCCGCCGGCAGCTGGCCGGCCTCGTCGTCACCCACGGCGCGCGACCGCTGCCGCTGGACGTGCTGCCCGACGACGAGGCCCGCGAGCTGATCGTGCGACAGGTGGGCGCCGCGCGGGTGGCGGAACAGCCGGACGCCGTCGCCGGCATCGTGCGGTTCTGCGGGGGTCTGCCACTGGCGCTCGGGATCGTGGCGGCCCGTGCGGCACTCCACCCCGATCTCCCGCTGTCGTCGGTCGCGGCGGAGCTGACCACGGCGGCGAGCCCGCTGGACGCGCTGGCCGGCGACGAGGTGACCACGAACCTGCGGGTGGTGCTGTCCCGATCGCTGGCGGCGCTCACGCCGGCCGCGGCGGAGGTGTTCACGCTGCTCGGCCTCGCCCCGGGGCCGGACATCAGCCGGGCCGCGGCGGCCGGCCTGACCGCCCGTACGCCGGACGAGCTGCGCCGGCCGCTGCGCGAGCTCGTCGACGCGCACCTCGTGCAGGAACACGTCGCGGGCCGGTACCGCATGCACGACCTGGTCCGGACGTTCGCTGTCGAACGGGCGGCCGGGGACGAGGCCGGTTCCCGGTCCGCGCTGCGCCGGCTGGTCGACCACCATCTGCACACCGCGCACGCGGCCGCGCTGCTGCTGTCCCCGCAGCGCGACCCGCTGACCCTCACCCCCGCCGCGCCGGGGGTGACCGTCGAACGGCTCGACGACCTGGCGGCGGCGCTGGCCTGGTTCACCCGCGAGCACCAGGTGCTCCTCGCGATCATCGAGTACGCCGCCGGCAACGGCCTCGACGCCGCGGCCGGGCAGCTCTCGTGGACCCTGGCCACGTACTTCGACAGGCAGGGCCACTGGCACGACTGGGCCGCGGTGGCCCGCCGAGCGGTCGAGGCGACCGGGCGCTCGGGTGACCGCCCGGCGCAGGCCCAGGCGCACCGGCTCCTGGCCGGGGCCTGCTCCAACCTGGGCCGGTACGCCGAGGCGCAGCGCAACCTGCTCGCCGCGCTGGACCTGTTCGCCGCGCTGAGCGACGACGAGGGGCGGGCGCACACCCACTTCGACCTCAGCATGCTCCACGACCGGCAGCGGCAACCCCGCGAGGCGCTGCCGCACGCCCGGCGGAGCCTCGCCCTCTACGAACGGGTCGGGAGCCCGCTCAAGCAGGCGGTCGCGCTCAACGCGATCGGCTGGTACCACTCGCAGCTCGGCGAGCACCACGACGCGATCACGTTCTGCCGCCGCGCGCTCGCCCTCTCCGAGCAGGCCGGGAGCGCGTACGGGCAGGCGAACACGTGGGACAGCATCGGCTTCGCCCACCACCACCTGGGCGAGTACGCGCAGGCGGTCGAGTGTTTCCAGCAGTCCCTCACCCTGTTCGCCGAGATCGGCGACCGGCATGCCGAGGGCATCGTGCTGGACCACCTCGGCGACACGTGGGCCGCGGCCGGGCGAACGGACGCGGCCCGGGACGCCTGGCGGCGGTCACTCGCGCTGTACGAGGAACTCGGTCACGCCGACGCCGAGGCGGTACGGCGCAAACTTCACCGGTGAGACGGTCAGAGCGCCACGATCGCGGCGCTCTCCGGCGGCAGCTCGATGCCGTCGCGCATGACGGTGACGCCTTCGGACGTGGCGAGCAGCACGCGGCGCACCACCCCGGGCAGGTTGATCCGCTGCGCCCGGCCGGCCAGGTTCGCCACCACGAGCGTGTCGCCGCGCCGCATCACCAGGAACCGGTCGCCATGGCGTACGTCGACCCGGTCCAGCCGGGGGTCGGACAGGTCGGCCCGGGAGCGGCGCAGCGCGATCAGCCGCCGGTACAGGTCGTACGTCTCGCGGTGCTCCGGCTTGTCCAGCTCGGCCCAGTCGAGCCGGGACCGCAGGAACGTCTGCGGGTCCTGCGGATCGGGCACGTCTTCGGTGGCCCAGCCGTGGGTGGCGAACTCCCGCCTGCGGCCGGTGGCGACGGCCGTCGCCAGTTCCGGCTCCGGGTGGCTGGTGAAGAACTGCCACGGCGTGGAGGCCGCCCACTCCTCCCCCATGAACAGCATCGGCGTGAACGGCGCGGTCATCAGCAGTGTCGCGCCGACGCGCAGCAGCCCGGGCGACAGCGCGGCGGAGATCCGGTCGCCGGTGGCCCGGTTGCCGATCTGGTCGTGGTTCTGCAGGTACGCCACGAAACGGTGGCCGGGCGTGCGCTGCCGGTCGACCGGACGGCCGTGGCTGCGGCCCCGGAAACTGGACCAGGTGCCGGCGTGGAAGAACCCGCCGGTCAGCACGTCGGTGAGGCATTCGAGGGAGCCGAAGTCGCCGTAGTAGCCCTGCCGCTCCCCGGTGAGCAGTGTGTGCAGCGCGTGGTGGGCGTCGTCGTTCCACTGGGCGTGCAGGCCGTACCCGCCCAACTCGCGGGGCGTGATCAGGCGCGGGTCGTTGAGGTCGCTCTCGGCGATCAGCGACAGTGGCCGCCCGAGGTGCGTCGACAGCGCCTCCACCTCGGCGGCGACCTCCTCCAGCCAGTGCACGGCCCGGCCGTCGGGCATGGCGTGCACGGCGTCCAGCCGCAGCCCGTCGACGTGGTAGTCGCGCAGCCAGGTCAGCACGCTGTCGGCGATGTAGCGGCGTACCCCGTCGGAGTGCGGGCCGTCCAGGTTGACGGTGCGGCCCCAGGTGTTGCTCTGCTCGGTGAGGTACGGCGCGAACCGCGGCGCGTAGGCCCCGGAGGGCCCGAAATGGTTGTAGACGACGTCGAGGATCACCCCCAGGCCCTTGGCGTGGGCGGCGTCGACGAACCGTTTCAGGCCGTCCGGGCCGCCGTACGGCTCGTGCGGGGCGTACCAGCAGACGCCGTCGTAGCCCCAGTTGTGCTCGCCGTTGAACGCGTTGACGGGCAGCAGCTCGACCATGTCGACGCCGAGGTCGACCAGGTGGTCGAGCTTGGCGATCGCCGCGTCGAACGTGCCTTCCGGGGTGAAGGTGCCGATGTGCAGCTCGTACAGCACGCTGCCGGGCAGCTGCCGGCCGGTCCAGGCGGCGTCGGTCCAGCCGAACGCCGCGTGGTCGTAGAGCCGGCTGGGGCCGTGCACCCCGGCCGGCTGCCAGGCCGAGCGGGGGTCGGGCAGCGCCTGGGCGTCGTCGTCGAGCAGGAACGCGTAGTCGGTGCCCGGCCCGGTGCCGGGCACCTCGACCCGCCACCAGCCGTCCGGCCCCTGACGCATCGCGTGGTCGGCGACGCCGGGCAGGCGCAGCCGCACCCGGGCGGCCTCGGGCGCCCACACCGTGAACTCGGTCATGCGGCGGCCTCCACAGAGTCGGTGGGTGCGAGGAGGGCGACGGGATAGGTGCTCAGCAGATCATCGAGGAGCAGCTCAGAACCACTGTAGACCCGCCCGGTGAACAAGTCGGTGCACTGATGAACGGGAAGTGACACGGTCGTGTCCCGCCAGCCGCCGGAGCGGGCCAGCCGCAGCGGCAGCCGGGTCGCCACCGCGACCGCGCCACCCCGGTCGAAGGCCACCGCGTGCGCGGCGGCCGGGCCGCGCGCCGGCACCGGCCGGTAGCCGCCGAACAGGTCCGGGCGGTCGCGGCGCAACCGCAGCGTCCGTGACACCACGAGCAGCTTGGCCGCCCCGTCGCCGGCCACCGCGGGCCGCCAGCCGGCGTCGAGCCGGGCCAGCACGTCCCGGCGTACGGCGAAGTCGACGGGCCGCCGGTTGTCCGGGTCGACGAGCGAGTTCTCCCACAGCTCGGTGCCCTGGTAGACGTCGGGCACACCGGGCATGGCGAGCTGCACCAGCTTCTGCCCGAGCGCGTTCGACCAGCCGGGCGGGGTGATCTCGGCGGCGAACGCGGTGATCTGCGCGTGCAGTTCCGGGTCGTCGTACATCCGGTCGACCAGGGCGTGCATCTCGTGCTCGAAGGCCGGGTCCGGGTCGGCCCAGCTGGTGGTGACCGACGCCTCCCGGGCGGCCTTCTCGGCGTACCCGTGCAGTCGTTCCCGTTCGATCGGCCACGCCCCGACGGCGGTCTGCCAGAGCAGGTGGGCCAGCGCGGGGTCGGCCAGTGGCGCGCGCGACATCCAGTCGGCGACCCGCTCGGCCCAGCGGCCGGGCAGCTCGGACAGCACCGCGAGGCGGGCGCGGACGTCCTCGCCGCGCTTGGTGTCGTGGGTGGACAGCGCGGTCATGCTCGCCGGCCAGCGCACGTGCCGGCTGGCGGCGAACCGGTGCAGTTCGGCCGGGGGCACGCCGAAGTGGGCCGGGCTGCCGCCGACCTCGTTGAGGGCGACGAACCGGCTCCACCGGTAGTACGCGGTGTCCTCCACGCCCTTGGCCATCACCGCGCCGGTGAACTGCGGGAACCGGGCGGCCAGCTCGTGGCCGGGGTCGCGCAGCCGGGCGGTGACCGCGTCCAGCACGCCGGTCAGGTCGGGTCGGCGGCGGCCGGCCTCGCTGCGGGCGGCGGCCAGGTGCCGGGCGCCCTCGGGCGGGTAGCCGCGGTAGACCGGGAAACAGGCGGCCAGCTCGGCCAGAGCGGCCCGGACCTGCTCGCCCGGCAGCTCCGGCACGAGCGCGGCCAGCCGGGTCAGCTCGGCGGCGAGCAGCCGGGTGGCGGCCTCCAGCTTGGTGGCGTGCGTCAGGTCCGGCCAGGAGGTGTGCCGCCCGGTCAGCCGGCCGTCGAGCGTGGTGAACTCCGGTTCGGCGTCCGGGTCGACGAACAGCCCGGACACGGCGGCCAGCGCGTCGTAGCCGGTGGTGCCGTCGACCGGCCAGTCCGGCAGGTCCTCGCCGTACTCCAGGATCTTCTCCACCACCAGCCAACGCTCCGGGGCGGCGGCGCGCAACCGGGCCAGGTAGCCGGCCGGGTCGCGCAGCCCGTCCGGGTGGTCGACGCGGATGCCGTCGACCTCCCCGGCGTCGACCCAGCGCAGGACCTCCGCGTGGGTGGCGTCGAACACCTCCGGGTCCTCCACCCGCAGGCCGGCCAGGTCGGACACGGCGAAGAACCGGCGGTACGTCAGCTCGGCGTCGCCGCGCCGCCAGTTCACCAGCTCGTAGTGCTGCCGGTCGTGCACCTGGCGGGGCGTCCCGTCGCCGGTGCCGTCGGCGACCGGGAAGCGGTGCTCGTGGTAGCGCAGCTCCCCGTCGACGAGCTTCAGGTCGTCGAGCGCGTCGGCGGTGTCGGCGAGCACCGGCAGCAGCAGCCGCCCGCGGTCCCAGTCGATGTCGAACCAGCGCGCGTACGCCGAGTCGCGTCCCCGCCGCAGCACGTCCCACCAGGCCGGGTTGGCCTCGGGCCGGGCCACCCCGGCGTGGTTGGGCACGATGTCCACGACCAGGCCCAGCCCGGCCGCGCGCAACGCCCGGACCAGCCGCGCCCGGGCGGCCTCGCCGCCGAGCTGCGGGTTGACCGCACGGTGGTCGGCCACGTCGTAGCCGTGCGTGGAGCCGGGGGTGGCGGTGAGCAGGGGCGCGGTGTAGAGGTGGGTGACGCCGAGCGCGGCGAGGTAGCCCGCCAGCTCGGCCGTGGCGTCCAGGTCGAAGCCGGGCCGCACCTGGACCCGGTAGGTCGAGCGGGGGGTGTCGGGCATGGCTCAGGCCGTCCTCTCCAGGACCAGCAGCGAGCGGTCCGGCACGCAGACCGTGCCGCCCGCCTCGACGAGCGTCGTCTTCTCCGGATCGGGTTCCGCGGTGCTGATCACCAGCTCCCACCGGGTGCCGAACTCCTCGCCGGGCAGCGTGAAGTCCAGCGGCGCGTCGTGCGCGTTGAACAGCAGCAGGAACGAGTCGTCCCGGTGGCGCTGGCCGTACTGGCCGCGCTCGCCGATGCCGTCGCCGTTGACGAACAGGGCCACCGAGCGGCCGAAGTCGTTGCCCCAGTCCTCGCCGGTCATCTCCCGGCCGTCCGGGGTGTACCAGGCCAGGTCCGGCAGCCCGGAGCCGGCGGCCCGGCCGCCCACCGGCAGACCGGTGAAGAACCGGCGGCGGCGGAACACCTGGTGCCGGTTGCGGAAGTCGGTGAGCCGGCGGACGAAGTCCAGCAGCTCGGTGTCGGCCCGGTCCCAGTCGACCCAGGCGAGCTCGCTGTCCTGGCAGTAGGCGTTGTTGTTGCCGCGCTGGGTGCGGCCCAGCTCGTCGCCGTGGCCCAGCATCGGCACGCCCTGGGACAGGATCAACGTGGCCAGGAAGTTGCGCCGCTGCCGCGCGCGCAGCGCGCGTACGCCGGGGTCGTCGGTCTCCCCCTCGACGCCGCAGTTCCAGGACCGGTTGTGGCTCTCCCCGTCCCGGTTGTCCTCGCCGTTCGCGTCGTTGTGCTTGTCGTTGTAGGAGACCAGGTCGGCGAGCGTGAACCCGTCGTGGCAGGTGACGAAGTTGATGCTGTGGAACGGGCGGCGGCCGTCGTCCTGGTAGAGGTCGGCGGACCCGGAGATGCGGGAGGCGAACTCGGCGAGCGTGGCCGGCTCGCCGCGCCAGAAGTCGCGTACGGTGTCGCGGTACTTGCCGTTCCACTCGGTCCACTGCGGCGGGAAGTTGCCGACCTGGTAGCCGCCGGGCCCGACGTCCCACGGCTCGGCGATGAGCTTGACCCGGCCGACCACCGGGTCCTGCTGCACCACCTCGAAGAACGTGGACAGGCGGTCCACCTCGTAGAACTCGCGGGCCAGCGTGGCGGCCAGGTCGAACCGGAAGCCGTCGACGTGCATCTCGGTCACCCAGTAGCGCAGCGAATCCATGATCAGTTGCAGTGAGTGCGGGCTGCGCACGTTGAGGCTGTTGCCGGTGCCGGTGTAGTCGACGAAGTAGCGCCGGTCTTCCTCGGAGAGCCGGTAGTAGCTCGGCGTGTCGATGCCCTTGAAGCTCAGCGACGGCCCGAGGTGGTTGCCCTCGGCGGTGTGGTTGTAGACCACGTCGAGGATGACCTCGATGCCGGCCGCGTGCAGCGCCTTGACCATGCCCCGGAACTCCTGCACCTGCTGGCCCAGGCGGCCCAGCGCGGAGTAGCCGTGGTGCGGGGCGAAGAAGCCGATCGTGTTGTAGCCCCAGTAGTTGCGCAGCCCCAGGTCGGCCAGGCGGTGGTCGTGCACGAACTCGTGCACCGGCATCAGCTCCACCGCCGTGACGCCGAGCCGCTTGAAGTGCTCGATCATCACCGGGGAGGCGATCGCCGCGTACGTGCCGCGCAACTCCTCCGGGATGCCCGGGTGACGCATCGTCAGCCCGCGCACGTGCGCCTCGTAGATCACCGAGTGGTGGTACGGGGTGCGCGGCGGCCGGTCGTTGCCCCAGTCGAAGTACGGGTTCACCACCACCGACTTCGGCATGTACGGCGCCGAGTCCTCGGTGTTCATCCGGTCCGGGTCGCCGCCGACCTCGTAGTCGTAGACCGACGGGTGCCAGGTGACCTCCCCGTCGACCGCCTTCGCGTACGGGTCGAGCAGCAGCTTGTGCGGGTTGCAGCGCAGCCCGTCGGCCGGGTTCCACGGCCCGTGCACCCGGTAGCCGTAGCGCTGGCCGGGCTCGACTCCGGGGATGTAGGCGTGCCACACGTACGCATCGACCTCGCGCAGCTCCACCCGGCGCTCGGTGCCGATGTCCCACTCGTCGAACAGGCACAGCTCGATCTTCTCGGCCACCTCGGAGAAGATCGCGAAGTTGGTGCCCATCCCGTCGTACGTGGCGCCGAGGGGGTAGCTCTCGCCCGGCCAGACCTGCATGTCGCTCCTTCGGCCCATGATCGTGAGCGCACCGGACAGGGGGCACCGCCGATGCGCACGCCGGTGATGCCCAGTCGTACCCCCCGTCAATCCACCCGTTCGGACCGTAACCGAATCCGCCCTCCTGAGGCCGGGCAGACGTTCGGGTGTCATCCGTCACGATCGTCCTTTTGGAGATGCGGACCGGCGGCAGATGGACTTTCCTGGATCCGGACCCACGCGCGCGGGCCCGCCCGGCCGTTCGGCCACCCCTCACCACCGCTCGTCGCCGCCACCGATGCCGGCGTGCCTCACCATGCATGGACGGAGATCGACGTGACCACTCTGCGGGTCGGCGCTCAGCCCGCCACCGCGACGGACCGGCTCCACCGGCCCACCCTCACCTCCCGCCCGGCCCCGCCGTCGCCGGCCGGGGCGGGGCCCCGGACCCGGCGCATCCTGATGCTGTCGTGGGAGTACCCGCCGGTGCTCGTCGGTGGCCTCGGCCGCCACGTCCACGCGCTGTCGGTCGCCCTGGCCGCCGCCGGGCACGAGGTCACGGTCGTCACCCGCCACGCCGAGGGCGCCCCGCTGGAGGAGTACGCCGACGGCGTCCGCATCGTCCGCGCCGCCGAGGACCCCGTCACGTTCCCCCTCGCCACCGGCTCGCTGCTGGCCTGGACCATGGCCTTCAACCACACCCTCACCCGAGCCGCGCTACGCGCCACCGAATCCGGCGCCTACGACGTCGTCCACGCCCACGACTGGCTCGTCGCGCACACCGCGATGACGCTGCGCGAGCACCTGGACGTACCGCTGGTCACCACCATCCACGCCACCGAAGCCGGCCGGCACCAGGGCTGGCTGCCCGAGGAGATGAACCGCACCATCCACGGCGTCGAGCACTGGCTGGCCGGCGAGTCCGGCCGGGTGATCGTCTGCTCCGGCTACATGCGCGACGAGGTGGGCGCGCTGTTCGGCGTGGACGCGGCGCGCGTGGACGTGGTTGCCAACGGCGTCGACCCGCACCGCTGGCGGGTGCCCGCCTCGGCGGTCGCCGCCGCCCGGGCCCGGTTCGCCGCCGACGGTCCGCTGATCACGTTCGCCGGCCGCCTGGTGTACGAGAAGGGTGTGCAGCACCTGCTGGCCGGGCTGCCCCGGCTGCGCGAGCGGCACCCCGGGCTGCGCGCGGTGATCGTCGGCGACGGGCCGTACAAGGCGGACCTGGAGGCCGAGGTGCACCGCCTCGGGCTGGGCTCGACTGTCAGCATGCCCGGGTTCCTCGGCGGCACCGATTTGCCCGCCGTGATGGCCGCCTCGGACTGCTTCGCGGTGCCGAGCATCTACGAGCCGTTCGGCATGGTGGCGCTGGAGGGGGCAGCCGCGGGCGCGCCGCTCGCAGTGGCCCGTACCGGCGGGCTGGCCGAGATCGTCGAGCCGGGCGTCACCGGGATGACGTTCGCCCCGCACGACCCGGACGGGCTGGCCGAGGCGGTGCACACGCTGCTGTCCGACCGGGACCGGGCACGTGCGCTCGCCCGGCGGGCCCGCGCCATGGTGCACGACAGGTACGGGTGGGCCGCCATCGCGTCCCGCACCGCCGCCGCGTACGCCGCCGCCGTCGCCGGTGACCCGGCGTTCACCGCCGCCCGCGCCAAGCACCGCATGGAACACGGCCGAGCCACCCCGCGAGTCCCCGAGGGCAACCTCCTGACCGCCGCTGGCC